>CAZDCZ010000071.1:9232-14521 GCA_964504155.1 uncultured Bacteroidales bacterium
ACGGCTATTTCGATACTAAGAAATACGAACAAGCGAAGACAAAATATCGATTGGCTTTAAATGTAAAACCAAAAGAGTATTATCCAAAAAATCGATTGACTAAAATTGAAAAAATACTTAATAATCAGCAAAAAGAAAGAGAAGTAATAGCCGAATTAGAAAGAAAATATAAGGAGATAATTGCTAAGGCCGATAATTTATTCGATAGTAAAAAATACGAAGATGCAATGGTTGCATATCAATCGGCATCGAACATTAATCCTAAAGAAACTTATCCGAATGTCAAGATTAATGAGATTAAAAATATTTTCGAAAAGCAAAGAAAACTTAAAGATTTAAAATATAAAAATATTATTGCTTCTGCTGATAATTTTATGAATAAAGAGCAATATTCTGAGGCAAAAGCAAAATATATTGAATCATTAGGTATAAAACCCGGCGAAGTGTATCCAAAGAATAAATTGGCAGAAATACAGAATGCTTTAGCCAAATTAGATAGAGAAAATGCCGCTAAGCAAAAGATTGATAATTTGTATGCACAACAGATTGATGTTGCCGACAATTTATATAATAAGAAAGATTATTTAAATGCTAAAGGTGCATATCAGAAAGCTTTAACGATTAAAAAAAACGAGCAGTATCCGAAAGCAAGAATAAAACGCATCGACAATTTATTAGAGAAAATGCAATTAGCACAAAACTCAAAATCATCGAATATTAAAAAATCGAGTACAATTGATGTAAAAGCTAAAAAAGGAAAATTGCACGAACTGTCGTTTAAAAGTTCATCAGAACGAAAAGCATATTTAAGTCGATTGGCACAAAGTTATCCTGAGGGAGTTACCATTGAAAATTACGAACAAAATAATCAGAAAATAAAACGAGTAATTGTAAATTACAATGGTATAGCAACTGAATATCGTCAGGTTAAACACTCATGGGGAGCAATTTTCTTTTTTAAAAACGACAAAACTATTTCTAAAAATGTATTTGAAATCGAAACAAAAAAGTAATATTAGTAAAATAAAATTAGTGCTTATATTTATTCTATTATTTGGGTGTAAAGTTCCTGATAATAAGGCAAATAAAAGCACAATCAATAAACGTCGAAACACCATAAGTACTATTAAGTATGCTAAAAGTTTTGAAATAGAATCTTTCGACGATTATAAAATTATTACTGTAAAAAATCCTTGGCAAGGAGTTGAAAATATTGAATATAAATATCTCTTAATCGATAAAGGAAAGGTTGTTCCGAAAAATATTGATGCTCAGATTATTAGATTGCCTATTGAAAGAATCATATGCTTATCTACTACTCACGTTGCTTTTATTAGTGAATTAGGAAAAGTTGATAATATTGTTGGTATCTCGGGTGCCAAATATATTTCTAATTTAGTTATACAGAAGAAAATAGAGAATAATGAAGTTTTTGATATTGGGTACGAAAGTAGTTTGAATTATGAACTTATTACTGCTCTAAAACCCGACTTAGTAATTACTTATGGAGTTACCGGCGAAATTGCCGGTTATAATTACAAATTACAAGAGTTAGGAATTAAAAGTGTGATAAACGCAGAATATCTTGAGTCGTCGCCATTAGGAAAAACAGAATGGATAAAATTTATCGGTGCTTTTCTTGGTTGCGAAGAATTAGCAAACAATAAATTTACAGAAATAGAAAAGGAATATAATAAATTAAAACAGAAAGCTCAGAATATAAACAATAAACCTGTTGTATTATCATCATTGCCATGGAAAGATGTTTGGTATATTCCGGGAGGTAATAGTTTTCAAGCCCGATTAATAGAAGATGCCGGAGGTGACTATTTATGGAAAAATAACGAATCGCACGAAAGTATTCCGCTAAGTATTGAAACAGTATTTAGTGAAGCTCAAAATGCCGATATTTGGATAAATACAGGTACTGCTGATAGTAATAAACAAATTTTAGGAGTAGATCAGCGATTCGAAAATTTTAAATCGTTAAAAAACAAGCAGATATTCAATAATAATAATAAATTAAGTGTTAATGGAGGTAACGATTACTGGGAAACAGGAATAGTGCAGCCTCATATAATTTTAAAAGATATGATTAAGATATTTCATCCCGAATTACTTCCGAATTATAATTTATATTATTATAAACATTTGAAATAAATGCTTAATGTATATTTATAAAACAATATACTTAATTATCGATACACATTATATTTTGGTTAAATTTGTTGCAATATTTCAGAATAATTTAATTATATGCAGGTAAAGAAATTAACTATTTGGATAGTGTTATTGTTGTTAGTAATAGCATTATTTTTTCTTGATATTTTTCTTGGTACAGTAAAAATTCCTTTGTCAGAGATCTTTAAAATACTTATTACCGGAAAATCATCTCATCCCGAATGGATTGTTATTGTAAATAGTTTTCGAGTTCCTAAGGCTCTTACAGCTCTTGCTGCCGGTATTGGTTTGTCGATTAGTGGTTTGCAGATGCAAACGGTATTTAGGAATCCTTTAGCCGGTCCGTATGTTCTTGGCATTTCTTCAGGAGCCAGTTTGGGTGTTGCAATATTGCTTCTCGGATTTTCCGGGGTTTTTATAGGTAGCAATTTTAGTATAATAAATAATTGGATGATTGTTATTGCTGCATGGTTGGGTTCAGGACTTATATTATTTGTAATTTTAGCAATATCTATGCGAGTAAAAGATATTATGACAATACTTATTCTTGGTATTATGTTTGGAAGCGCAACAACAGCTATTGTTAGTATATTGCAATATTTTAGCAACGAATCGTTATTAAAAGCTTTTATTGTGTGGACAATGGGAAGTTTGGGAGGAGTATCAAAAGCACAATTAAGTGTATTGTTACCAAGTGTTTTAGTAGGAATTATTATTGTTTCTTTTTTATCGAAAGTGCTAAACGCAATGTTAATAGGAGAAAATTATGCTAAAAGCTTGGGATTAAATATTAAATTAGCGAGATTCTTAATTTTTTTAAGTACTTCATTACTGGCAGGTAGTATTACTGCATTTTGTGGACCTATAGGATTTGTTGGAATTGCTGTTCCTCACATTGCTCGTATGGTTTTTAAAACAGCAAATCACAATATTTTAATTCCGGCAACAATGTTATTAGGTGGAGGTTTGTTATTGCTTAGCGATATTATTTCGCAATTACCGGGTTACGATAATATCTTGCCAATTAATTCAATTACTGCTTTGGTGGGTATTCCAGTAGTTGTATGGATAATAATTAAAAATCAAAGAATGGCATCTTTAGGTTAAGTCTTGCAAATGAAAAATTCAATAAAAAACATAAATAACATCTTAGATATTTCGAGTCTCGAAATAGGATACCCTAATTCATCTAATGGAAATAAGAGTATCTTTTCCGGAATTAATTTGTCAGCATATAAAGGAGAGTTAATTGCTTTAATTGGGCAAAATGGAATAGGAAAGAGTACTCTACTGCGAAATATTACAGGACTTCAAAAAGCAATAACAGGGAATGTGAAATTGTTGAATAAAGATATTAATAAATATCATAGGAGTGAGTTTGCTCAGAAAGTGAGTTTTGTTTCTACAGATATTGTTAAAGTGGCAAATTTAAAAGTGTACGATTTGGTTGCTTTAGGACGCTTCCCGCATACAAATTGGTTTGGCAAAATTAAAGAAATAGATAAAGGGAAAATAGAAAATGCTATCGAATTGGTTGGAATGGGAAGTTATAAGAATAAAAATATTACAGAAATTAGTGATGGTGAGCGTCAAAGAGTTATGATAGCACGTACTATTGCTCAAGATACTGAACTTATTGTACTTGACGAACCAACAGCTTTTCTCGATTTGCCAAACAAATACGAGATAGTTCATTTATTAAATACATTGTCGAAAAACGAAAATAAGACTATTATATTTTCGTCTCACGATTTGAATATTGCAATTCAGGAAGCAGATAAAATATGGCTTATGCTTGATAATAAAATTTATGAAGGTGCACCTGAAGATTTAATAATAAATAAAATTTTCGATAAGATGTTTGAATCATCAAAATTATATTTCGATAAAAATAATGGTGATTTTAAAATTAATCGTAAACGAAATAAGCTAGTAGGTTTAGTCGCAAATAATAGTAATTTGTTATTATGGACAAAAAAAGCTCTCGAAAGAATGAACTTTTCAGTAGAGCCGGATAATGTTGAAATACCATATGTTGAAGTTATTAATAATAAATGGATTTATAGAAACAAAGAAAAAAATGAAGAGTTTAATTCAATATATAACTTATCTTTACACTTAAAATCAATAAATTAAAATTTGTATTATGACTAAATTAAAAAAAGTTTCTTCCTACATTTTAATTTCTACTGTTCTAGTAAGTACAATAATTGCTATTCTCGGAATATGGGATATTATTTATCTTGAAGATGTTATCAGAAAAACTTTAACTTCTCTATTTGTTATTTTTGTATCATCGGTAGTTGTATTGTTTATTTTTACAGTATTAATAAAAGAGAATAATAAGGAGTAAAAAACAAAATGGTGTTCAAAAAGACCATATTATTGTTGTTCTGAACGAAGTTGAAGACCCGAGTGAACCGAGCCAACGAAGTTAATCTATTAATTAAAAATGAGATATTTCTACTTCGCTCAATATGACAAATTAAATTAAAATTCTACTTTTTAAAAACCATCTTTTTTATCGTTTTTTTACGAATAATGCAAGTTAAACAATAAGCTTTTCAAATTCTTCATTTGAAAAAGAGTAGTATTTTGTTTTTAAACTATTTCCGGATTAAATTGTTGAAGTTTATAATTGGTTTAAATTTATTTTTCAGCCAATTTATTTGTTTTACGGTATGTGTTCCTTTTATAACAGTAGTTCTGAATTCATAGTTTGCTTTCGATTTATCGATTAAATTAATTGAATTGATAATTTTAGTACACATTTTTTTATCAATGCAATTTCCAACAGTTTTATTATGACTTTCAAATTCTAAAATGTATTTTACATCAACAGCAATAAAATAAACTAGATTTTTATTTATTAGGTATTCTAACATTGCCGGATTTGTTCCATTACTATCTAATTTTATTTTTAGATTTAGTAATTTTGAGCCCACTCTAAAAATTCATTATCAGCTTGTGTCGCAGGTGCAGTCTGAACATCTGTAATTAAGTTAACTACATTTTCTGAATCACAGGTTTCTGTAATATTGTGACTATATCCTTTAGTCTTTTTTCCTGTTTTTATGCGAAAATCGCACTCTGTGTCGTATGGCGACT
>CAZDCZ010000072.1:0-14272 GCA_964504155.1 uncultured Bacteroidales bacterium
GTACCAACCATGTTCCAGTGTATGCAGTAAAACACCTATTACAATTCGCACATTTATACTTTTTAATTTTTTTATCTTTACCATTCTTGAGACTACTCCGAAAACTAAAGTTGTCAATTTATAGCCGCATATCTGATTTATAACAAACTGACGTACAGATTTATAACTTTCAGTCTTTTTGTAAAGTTAACCGCTTAGCGGCTTTTCGGAGTGGACTCATTCTTTTTATATTGCAAACTTCCGCAATGATGACATGTGCCTTGCTTATTGTCTAATTGTTTTACATGCCTTTCCAATAATCCGTAGCTTGACGTGTCTTTTACATTTTGGTGTTCTGATAATAAATTATCCTGTTCATCTGGATTTAAACTCACAAAATATTTTTGAATAGATGATGATTTCTTTTCTTTTTTCTGTAAAAAAATAAAATAAACACAGTTATTTTAGACTAGAGCCAAACAAAGCTATAATAGCTTATCTGCAAGACCTATATTAAAAACATTTATAATTTACCAAATAAATAAATTATAAATTATTTATGTTGTCTGATTTTTCGTATTTTTACTTTATAATATATACAAATCAATATCTAAGGTAATAAACTATAAAACACCAATATAATATGGCGAAAGAAAAAAAATCTACAAAAGAAAACAATGTTAATGAAGAAAAAATGAAAGTTCTTCAATTAACACTTGATAAAATAGAAAAAGGGTATGGGAAAGGTGCAATAATGAAATTAGGAGATCAAGCCGTAGCAGATGTTTCTACTATTTCCAGTGGTTCTATTTCAATAAATTTAGCATTAGGAATTGGAGGTTTTCCACGTGGAAGAGTTGTTGAAATATATGGTCCGGAATCGTCGGGGAAAACAACTTTAGCCATTCATGCTATTGCCGAAGCACAAAAAGCAGGTGGCATTGCAGCTATTATTGATGCTGAACATGCATTTGACAGGTTCTATGCCGAGAATTTAGGTGTTGATGTGGAAAATTTACTAATATCGCAACCCGATAACGGAGAACAAGCATTAGAAATTACAGATCACTTAATTCGCTCAGGAGCATTAGACATTGTAGTAATCGACTCGGTAGCTGCTCTTACCCCAAAAGCTGAAATAGAAGGAGAAATGGGTGACTCAAGAATGGGTTTACAAGCTCGTTTAATGTCGCAAGCATTACGAAAACTTACAGCCAATATTAACAGAACAAATACAACTTGTATTTTTATTAACCAATTACGCGAGAAGATTGGTGTTATGTTTGGTAACCCTGAAACTACAACAGGTGGTAATGCCCTTAAATTTTACGCATCGGTACGTATCGACATTAGAAGAATAGGTCAAATAAAAAACGGTGAAGACATTGTTGGAAACAGAACACGAGTTAAAGTTGTAAAAAACAAATTAGCTCCACCATTTAGAAAAGCAGAATTTGACATAATGTATGGCACAGGAATATCTAAAATTGGGGAAATAATTGATTTAGGTGTTGACAACAATATTGTTAAAAAAAGTGGTTCTTGGTTTAGTTATGACGAAACAAAATTAGGACAAGGACGCGAGGCTGTAAAACAATTACTAGCAGACAATACTGAATTAGCAGACGAACTTGAGACAAAAATTGTTAGTGCACTAAACGAAAAAATTAAAAATTAATTATAATTAAACTTTTTAAATATGAACAAGATTAAAATTATTGTTTCCTTATTATTTACAGCAATCATTTTTGCTTGTACTAATACCAAAACAGAAAATATAGGAAATTCTGCAAACGAAATTAAGCTAGAATCTGAAATAATGACACCTGAAGTATTATGGTCATTCGGAAGAATTAGTGGCATAGAAGTATCTCCTGATAAACAAAGTATAATTTTTGGGTCATCTTTTTATAATATTGAAAAAAATAATGGGAATCGAGAGATTTTCATAATGTCAATTACCGGTGGTGAAGCAACCAACATTACTAATACAAATTATGGCGAATATGACAATCACTTTAGACCCGATGGCAAAAAAATTGGATATTTATGTACTAAAAGCGGTTCAATGCAATTATGGGAAATGAATCCGGATGGAAGTCAAAAAACACAAATATCGAACATAGAAGATGGAATAAATGGGTTTAAATATTCTCCCGACCAAACAAAAATTCTTTATATAAAAGAAGTAAAACTCGATGATAATGCTAATGACATATACCCAGATTTACCAATGGCAAACGCTAGAATCGAAACAGATTTAATGTATCGTCATTGGGACAAATGGCACGATTATGCATATAGCCATATCTTTATTGCCGATTATAATGGCACAGAAATATCAAATTCTATTGATATTATGAAAGACGAAAAAAACAATTCACCACTTGAACCTTTTGGTGGGATGGAACAAATGAATTGGTCGCCTGACTGTAAAAATATCACTTATACAAGTAAAAAACTTATTGGTAAAGATTATGCCTTATCAACAAATTCTGAAATTTATATTTACAATCTTGAATCGAAAGAAACAACAAATCTAACAAGCGAAATGATGGGATACGATATTGCATCGGTCTATTCTCCCAACGGAAAAATGATTGCGTGGGAAAGCATGGAGCATGATGGTTATGAATCTGACAAAAACAGGTTGTTTATCTATAATATCGATACAAAAACAAAAAAAGAATATACTACAGACTTCGACCAAAACGTACATGGTTTAACATGGACTGCCGATAGTAAAGAGATATATTTTACAAGTGATTATCATGCAGAATACCAAATTTATAAGTTAAATATAGAAGGCGAAAAAATATCTCAAATAACTACCGGAGTACATAATTATCTTTCGGTTATTCCTTTAGAAGATAAATTAATAGGAACAAAACAATCGATGTCGATGCCAACCGGTATTTACAGTATTGATCCTATTACAGGCGAAGAAACACAGCTTTCGTTTATTAATAAAAATTTATTAGCTCAGCTAAATTTTGGAAAAGTTGAAAAACGATGGATAACAACAAGCGATAATAAACAGATGTTAACATGGGTTATTTACCCACCAAATTTCGATGCACAAAAGAAATATCCAACATTATTATATTGTCAAGGTGGACCACAATCATCGGTAAGTCAATTTTTCTCGTATCGCTGGAATTTTCAGATGATGGCAGCAAACGGATATATTATTGTTGCACCTAACAGAAGAGGTCTTCCCTCATTCGGGCAGGAATGGAATGCACAGATTAGTAAAGATTATGGCGGACAAAATATGAAAGATTATTTGAGTGCTATAGACGAATTAGCAAAAGAACCTTTTGTTGATAAAAATAACCTTGGAGCTATTGGAGCTAGTTACGGTGGCTTCTCAGTATTTTGGTTAGCAGGAAATCACGATAAACGGTTTGATGTATTTATTGCTCACGACGGAATGTTTAATCTTGAAAGTCAATACCTTGAAACAGAAGAGATGTTTTTTGTAAATTGGGATTTAGGCGGACCATATTGGGATAAAGAAAATAAAAAAACTTACAACAATTCTCCTCATAAATTTGTTGACAAATGGGATACTCCAATAATGGTAATTCATGGCGGAAAAGATTACAGAATAGCATATACTCAAGGAATGAGTGCTTTCAATGCAGCTCAATTACGTGGAATACCAAGTAAATTTCTTTTCTTTCCTGAAGAAAATCATTGGGTTTTGTCTCCACAAAATGGGATATTGTGGCAAAGAGAATTCTTTAGTTGGTTAGATAAATGGCTAAAAGACAAAGAATAATTATACACAGTTATATTACAAAAAACCGGCTGCATAAGTCGGTTTTTTGTTTTTATCTCAAATAATCAGTACTTTAGTAAAAATAAGTATTAATATTTATTAGCTCTATTTATGCAATTCATAGGTCATTTATTTTTATTATTACTATTTTCATCGATATACATACTTAGTTTCCTAATTATTAAACCTTTTCTTTTTCATAGGAACAGGAAAATCTCTACCTTTCTACTTAAATCTTCTTACCTAATATATTTATTTACCTTATTAACAGGATTATACTTATTTATCTTTTTTAGTCCAAAAGATATGGAGAATAAATTAACTGATTTTATCTTTATCATTATTTCTATATTTACTTTTTCTCCAAATATTGGTATAATTTTTCGCAGAAATTTCAAAAAACAAAAACGCCTATATTATAACTACGCATGTACTATTTTGAATTTATTGGTAACAATATTTCTCTTAAGAAAATTATTTATTCATAATTGGTTTGTATTTATAAATTAATAAACCCCACACTCTTCTATTTTTTCAACAATGCTAATACTATTTTTATTTTTTCGTTTTGGTCTAAGCTCCCATCAAGCCAATTAATTTCTATTCCATTACGTTCCATTCGCCTGAACCATGTCATTTGGCGTTTAGCAAACTGATGAATAGCTGTATTTAGGTTTGAAAACATCTCATTGTATGTAATCTCTCCTAATATATGTTGAGTAATAAATTTATATTCTAAGCCATAATATTTCAATGTATCAGACGAAACACCATTATCTAAAAGACATTTAACTTCGTCGAGCATTCCATCATCAAAACGTTGTTTTAGTCTTTGAGTAATTCTTTTCCGACGCGAATCTCTATCGTATTTAATTCCTACTAATAAAGATGATATTTTCGGGTAATTAAGATTAATTTCGGGGTGATTCGCATAATATTTCTCAATTTCTATAGCACGTATTAGTCTTTTTCTATCGTTGGTATCGCTAACATTATGTGTTTTTTTATACTCTTTCAGCATTTCAATTAAGTCATCGGTATTTTTACTTTTACACAATTCTCGAAAACTATCATCAGCAGGAACAGAAATTAATTTATATCCTTTAAGTACAGCTTCTATATACATGCCTGAGCCTCCACATAAAACAGGAAATTTCCTGCGTTTTATAATATCTCGATATGCATTAAGAAAATCACATTGATATTCATAAATATTATATTTATATCCTGCATCAACAATATCGATAAGATGAGTTTTAATTTCTTTATTTTTTACATAGTAATCGTCTAAATCTTTGCCTGTTCCCAGATTCATATTTTTATATACTTGTCGAGAATCTGCACTTAAAATTTCTCCATTTAGCACATATGCTAAATTCGCAGCCAAACTGGTTTTCCCACTTGCTGTAGCTCCTAAAATAGTTAGCATATCGTATTTCATAAAGTGCTTATATAAAATTTATATTTATCACTAAAATAAATAATGTATTACTATACATTTCTTCGCATAAGAATACAATGTAAATGTAAATAAATATTCTATTGCATTAATTACGATTGAAAAACAAAATTATTAATATTTATTTCTTATTTTTTGTACCTTTATAATTATCTATAAAATAATATAAAAATAATATAAAAATAATATTATGGACTTTAATCCTCTAATTAACAAAGTAAAAGAAATAATTACAAATCCTGTTCAAGCATGGGAGAATATAAAACATGACACAGATGACAAGCAAGAAATACTAATAAAATTTGCTCTTCCATTAATTGTTTTAGGTTCGTTTACAACATTTATAGGTAGTGCTTCGTTTGGATTAGGACATTCTACATATATTGGTTTTATGTCGGCAATAGCTTATTTTATTAGCTGTATAGCCGGAATATACATATCGGCTGTAGTAATTAATGAACTTGCCCCAAATTTTGGTTCCGAAAAAGATTTAGACAAAGCCTTTAAGCTTGTAATATATTCTTCTTCGGCTTCGTTTCTTGCTACAATAGTATCTTCATTACATCCAATGTTGTCGTTTGTAGGCTTATTTGGTTTATATTCGATTTATATTTTTTGGCTTGGAGTAAAACCTATGATGAATACTCCGGAAGATAAAAAATTAGGTTTTGTTGTAATTTCAGCATTAATTATTATTACAATAATATTCTTATTAAATTTAATACTAACATCAATATTAATTGCAACACCCTTAGCAAATGTTGTTATGTAAATTCTTTATTCATAATAAAATTTGCTTCGAGAGGATAAAACAGTAATTTTGCATACAGACACATATAAATAAGCATGTAATTTTTAAATTTATAGAATTAAATGGCCTTTAAAGTAAACATTCAAAATAAAAAAGCTCAACATAATTTTTCTTTTATTGATAAATATACAGCAGGTATTCAACTTACCGGCACAGAGATAAAATCGATAAAACAAGGTAAAGCAAGTTTAGTTGACTCCTTTTGTTATTTTATAAACCACGAACTTTTTTTAAAAGGGTTAAATATATCGGAGTATTCTCACGGAACACATTTTAATCACGAACCAAAAAGAGACAGAAAATTACTTCTTAATAAAAAAGAACTTCGTAAACTTGAACAAAAAAGCAAAACTAGGGGTAATACAATAATTGCTTATAGGTTGTTTATTAATGAAAAAGGGTGGGCTAAAGTTCAAATATCTTTAGCAAAAGGAAAACAAGAATTTGATAAACGCGAAGACATTAAAATAAAAGACTTAAAAAGAGATTTAGATAGAATTAGAAAGTTCTAAATTCGTAATATCTAATATAATACTAGAAATATTACTATTGCGAAAAGAAAAAATTATTCAATTCATAAATGTCTTTTGATTTAAAATCAGATTTAAAATCAAAAAACTTGTCAATAGACTTCAACAATTCATCAAACGAAATATATTCATCGCCATCGGTATCGACTATTTTAAATTTCTGAGGAATTTCTAAAGCTGAAGTTTGAGAATATTTCGACCATCCCATAGATATAGGTATCATATATACTTCAGATCTATCTACCGGCTCTAGGTTAGAATTCAATCCTTCCAATATAGCACTTACTGACATTTCCTTTCCATATTCGTCAACAATTGCACCTTTTGGAGAATCAATTTCTTTATCTTTAAAATCAGGTATTCCGTCAAAATCATTATCAAAAGGACAGCCAAGAGAATCTACTTCCACTCCGGCGGGAGTACCAAAGCAATCGTCTTTTAAGTCAAGTATTCCATCATTATCTGCATCGGCAATCAAACTATAATCGAAATCTCCACTAACATCTAAGAAGTATTTTTCAATAATATGAGTTTTGGGGTCAGAGAATAAATCAAAATTTATCGATACGTATGTAAAAGTATACATATCGTTCATTTTATTACCAATTCTTCCAACTTTATTTTTATAGCTTACATTATCTAAATCGTCTGTAAAAATATAATGCAATGAAGTTCCTAAACGCATAACAACACGGTTACTAACAGACAAATCGAAACCAACATCTCCGGCCAAAGTAAAAGAATTTTGAGTATAATTACCTCTACCGTACAAATCTAATTTTCTTAAGTCTGTTTCGTAATTATAATCTCTTTGAATTATCTGATCGATATCGTTTCTGATAGTACCATCCGGCATATATCTATAATATTCATTAGTTTTGTCGATTAACAAATCGGTTTTCGAACTAAAATTAAATAAGCCTCCACCAACAGATAAAAATGGGCGTATTCGCTTCTCGCCTGAATATAAATGTCCAAAATTATATTCCATACTAAAACCAAGTTCATTTATTGTTGTTTGAAAATTTAGATTTTTCGATACATCGAGATAAGATCGCTCCATACCACTCAAAGAGCCAAATATGGTATATAAATTAGCTTTTACAAAATGTTTTTCATCGATGTACTGAAATATATTAATCCTAACCGAAGGTTTTCCTTGAAGTAAGTTTTTTGTATCGTTTTTTAATTCTCCATAATAATTAATAATACCTACACCTACGCCTACAACAGGTAAATAAACAGGGTTTTCGGTTTCTACTTCTTCAAACAACAAGTCTCTATATCCTCCTTGTGCAGATACTACATAAGAAATTAATACTAGTAAAATTGATAAATATATAATTTTGTAAAACTTCATTTCAATTTATTATTAACGATACCATTTATGATTAGAAATCATTAATGCTTCTTGTACTGTAATTCTATTACCACTATTGTATGCCGCCACAAATGCATCATTAATAGTTGTTGTATTCCAAATATGAATTCTATAATCTCTTGCTGCTTTATACACATAAAACGAACCTACAGAATATTTTCTCCAACCATCATGAAATTCGGTCCTAATTTCTTTATCGAGATTATATTTATTAAAATATCTTTTTATATTTATTGGCCTATGCCCTGCAGCTACCTGAACACGATAATACACCCCCGATTCGGGTTCAAGTACATTTGTTAGTTTTGTATTTTTACTTAGCAATCTTTTTGCACTCTCGGCAATTTCGATTGTCACTTTTCCGGTATAATCGGCAGGCTGAACATAATCTCTAACAACTTCTATTCCTGAGGTAGAAATAACTGCCATTAAATTTTCTTTTGACTTATTTTTTAAACTAACATTTTTCTCAACAATATCGATACTTAGAGTATTATCGTGTTCTATAAAAGAAAAAGTTCCTGCAATCTCAGGGACACTCTGATTGCTCTCGTCAGGAATGAGTTTATATGTAACAACAAAATATGGTTCCTGAGGAAGGGTCATCCACAAAAACTTTACTGTTTGATTTTTAAAAGTAAAAATAGCATCTTTACTTTCTATACTTTCTGCTTTATATCCATCAGGAACATTTTCCTGTATCTTTGCAAACTTCTCTTTATCTCCCTTACTTACCAACAAATTAACAATATATTCATTACCCGACAAATAAGGAATCTGTCGAATACAATGAACTTGATTAGAATAAGCTAAATTGTTATTAGGATTTACCAAATTTTTAAATTCTGAGATATCAACTATTAAATTTGGGTCTATATCCGGAGAAGGGGTAATTATTATAATTTTTGGAGTAACATCGGCAGATAATCGTTCGTTATTAGCTATATATGAAAATTTTCCATTTAAACTAAAACTTCCTTTTAAACGTTTATCTACCATTAGTTTATATGAAATTGTTATCTTCTCTTCTGCAGGTAATTTTAACCAAATAAATTTTAATTTTCGATTTTCGAAACTAAAATCGGAATTGCATGTATTAATTGCAATTGGAGTTAACCCCGCAGGTAATTCCTGTTGAAATCTAGCAAAGCTTTCAAAATCAGATTTATTCAATGTTACTTCTACATATATTTCAGTTCCTGCTTCAACCTGATTTGGAGCATTTAAAGACAATGTTACATCTTCTGCAAAGAAGAAATTAACAAATAACATTCCCAACATATTTAATAGAAGCAATATATGCTTTATCATAACAATATTATTATTAATACAATCTTAATTAATAAAAATAGGTATTAATTACAATAATAACAAAATATCAATAAAAGTTATCAATAATTGTTAATAATTTATCGTTATTGTTAATAAAATCTGAAATTTTAGGTAATTACATAAAAATAATGTAACTCTTAAAAGTTTGGACTTAATAAATATTTCGAATAAAAAATATCAATTTCTTTCACAGCATCATCGGCTGTATCGACTAATTTAATAAGTTCTAAATCTGTTTCATTAATATTATTTTCTTCTTTTAGAATAACATTTTTAATCCAATCGATTAATCCTTCCCAATATTCTGTCCCTACAAGTATTATAGGAAATTTGCCAATTTTCTCGGTTTGTATTAGAGTAATTGCTTCGAAAAGTTCGTCTAGAGTACCAAACCCACCGGGTAATACAATAAACCCTTGAGCATATTTCATAAACATTACTTTACGTACAAAAAAATGGTCGAAATTAATAAGTTTATCAGAGTCGATAAATAGGTTTGCCGATTGTTCGAAAGGCAAATCAATATTTATTCCTACAGATTTTCCATTTCCTTTTTTTGCTCCCATATTTCCGGCTTCCATAATTCCCGGACCTCCACCGGTAATTACCCCATAGCCATGTTGCGTAAGATTAAAAGCAATATCTTCGGCTAATTTAAAATATTTATTATCGGGTTTTGTTCTTGCCGACCCAAAAATCGACACACAAGGGCCAATTCTACTAAGTTTTTCGAACCCCTCAACAAATTCTGACAATATTTTAAATATTGTCCAACTATCGGATGTTTTGATTTCGTTCCAATCTTTTTCTTTAAATGCAATAGCAATTTTATCTTCGTTTGTCATCTAATTAATTTTATAAGTTTCAAAAATAATATTATTGACTAGTACGAATATACTGTTTTTTTTATTTTATTTTATACTAATTCATCTTTTAAAAACTTGACAGTATAACTATTTTCTTCGTTCACAATTTCTTCGGGAGTTCCTTCGCAAAGAATAGTTCCTCCATTTATTCCTCCATCTTTTCCTATATCAATAATATAATCGGCAACTTTTATTACATCCAAATTATGCTCGATTACTATTACTGTATTTCCTTTATCGACAATACTATTAAGCACATTTAACAATACTCTTACATCTTCGAAATGCAGTCCTGTTGTAGGTTCATCGAGTATGTAAAGAGTATTTCCTGTATTTCGCTTAGCCAATTCGGCAGCTAATTTTACTCTTTGCGATTCGCCTCCCGACAATGTTGTAGCCGATTGTCCGAGAGTAACATATCCTAAACCAACATCTTGTAATGCTTTTAATTTATTCTTTATAGAAGGAATATTATCGAAAAATTCAACAGCATAATTTATTGTCATATCAAGAACATCGCTAATTGATTTTCCTTTATATTTTATCTCAAGAGTTTCTCTATTATATCGTTTGCCATTACAGTCTTTACAATGCACATATACATCGGGCAAGAAATTCATTTCAATAATCTGCTCTCCTGCTCCTTTACACGTTTCGCATCTACCTCCTTTTACATTAAAAGAAAATCTCCCGGCCGTATATCCTCGAATCTTCGATTCGGGAGTAATCTCGAATAATTTACGAATATCGGAGAATACTCCTGTATATGTTACAGGGTTCGAACGAGGAGTTCTTCCTAATGGAGATTGATTTACTTCAATAACTTTATCTATATTTTCTATTCCTTCTATTTTTTTATAGCCGAGAGCTTGTTTTTTTGATCGGTAAAAATATTTACTTAAAATAGGATGAAGGGTTTCGTTTATTAAAGATGATTTTCCACTACCAGAAACTCCGGTTACACAAACAAATTTCCCTAAAGGAATCGACAAATTAACATTTTTAAGATTATGACCTATTGCTCCGAATAATCTAAGAAATTTTCCATTCCCTTCTCTACGTGATTTAGGAATTTCAATTTTCTTTATTTGGTTTAAATAATCGGCTGTCAATGATTTTGTTTCTCTAAGGTTTTTCGGGTCTCCTGCAAACACAACATGTCCTCCATGTCTACCTGCATATGGCCCCATATCAACAACATAATCGGCCGACAATATCATTTCTTTATCATGCTCGACAACTATAACCGAATTTCCGGAATTGCGCAATTGCTTTAACGAATTTATGAGTTTTAAATTATCACGCTGATGCAATCCTATACTAGGTTCGTCGAGGATATACAAAACATTAACTAATTTAGACCCAACTTGTGTAGCCAGCCTTATTCTCTGACTCTCTCCGCCGGACAAACTTCTTGCTGTTCTATTAAGAGTTAAATAATTTAATCCTACATCTAACAAAAAACCTAAGCGTTCTTTTATTTCTTTTATTATTTCTCTTGCAATTTTCAACTGTCTTTCGGAAAGATGATTTTCTAAATCTGATATCCAATGGTATAATTCATCAATATCTTGTTCAGAAAGTTCTGCAATATTTTTATCATTTAACTTAAAATACAATGATTCTTTCTTCAATCGTGAGCCCTTACATACGGAACAAGAAATTAAATTAAAATATTGATCAATCCAAGCTTTCTCTTTATTATTATTTCTCTCGAGCTGCAAATTATTAATATGATTAATAATGCCTTCAAATTTTAAAGTGTAATTTGACGATTTCCCTAATGGAGTATTTAGTAAAGTAAATAATTCATCGGATCCGAATAAAATTGTATCTAAAGCCTTTTTCGGAATATCTTTTATTGGAGTGTCTAAAGAGAATTTATATTTTTCTGAGATAGCCTCTAGTTGCCAAAATAATAATACATTTTTATATTTCCCAATAGGATGTATTCCTCCATTTTTAATACTAATTTCTTTGTCGGGAATAACTTTATTCACATCGATTTGTCGAACTATCCCTAAGCCGTTGCATTCGGGACATGCTCCGTGAGGTGAATTAAATGAAAAAGAATGAGGGGCAGGTTCGTTATATGAAATACCGGAAGTAGGACACATTAGTTTTCGACTGTAATATCGCACATTATTGTTTTCCTTTTCTATTAACATAGTAATTCCATTACCATATTTCATTGCTGTTTTAATAGTTCTTTTAAGACGGGTATTATCTTTTTGCGATACTTTAAGTTTATCAATAACAATCTCGATATTATGAGTTTTATATCGGTCGAGTTTCATTCCATAACTTAATTCGCGTATTTCTCCATTAACTCTTACATGAATAAATCCTTTTTTACTTATTCGCTCGAATAAGTCTTTATAATGTCCCTTACGCCCTTTAACAACAGGAGCTAAAACATATACTTTTTTATTTTCAAAATGATTTAATATTAAATCAACAATTTGCTCGTCGGTATATTTAACCATTTTTTCGCCTGAAATATACGAATATGCATCGGCGGCACGAGCAAATAACAATCGTAAAAAATCGTAAATTTCGGTACTCGTTCCCACCGTTGAACGAGGGTTTCTGTTTGTTGTTTTTTGTTCAATTGAAATTACAGGACTTAATCCTTTGATTTCATCGACGTTTGGTCGTTCTAAATTCCCTAAAAACTGTCGTGCATACGACGATAAAGTTTCGAGATATCGTCTTTGTCCTTCGGCATAAATTGTATCGAAAGCTAAAGATGATTTTCCGCTCCCACTTAATCCGGTAATAACAGTAAGTTTATTTCTAGGAATTGCAACATCAATATTCTTTAAATTATGTTCGCGAGCACCAAATACTTCTATTTTCAATTCCCTCTCGATTTTATTTAAATTTTCCTTATTCAATTTGTAATAAATTATTTTATACTTATTGTATTAATGTTTTATAATTTCTGTATCCTTTTTCCGGAATATTAATAAAATATTCTTTTCGCTCAGAATTGTTAAGAAAAAAATCTCTAAGCCAAGGGTTAAAATATTTAAGTATTTTATAGCTAATTTCATATTTTGATGCAAAATTTGCGAAATTGTTTATTGACAAATCTATTTTTACATCGTAACATGGAATAGGATAATTTTACCTAAATTGAGCGATTAGCTCAAAGAAACATAAAAGAATACTTGTTTAAATAATTAATAATAAGTATGTTAGTGGTATTAAATCAAAATAACAATCAATCACTAATTAAGTGAACAAGATACTCTTTTATGAAGACAAAGATAAACAAAATAAAGGCAACAGACGAAAAGATTTCAGCACGTGGATGTCTTTCATTTCTTTTAAAATATATTGAAAATATAAAGCTATATGAGCTGATAAGTAGTGTTGTTATATTAAAATTATTTTTTGGTAATAAAGGATTTAGTCTGCAACAGTCTTTAAAACAGATGTTTGCACATTTTACGGATGGTGCAGATATGTCTATTTCAAGTTTCGATAAGAAAAAAAACTGATAAAGGATATGCGGCAGTCTTGGAAAATACCAAAAATGATATGGCATCATCTCATCAAATAAATCCTGAACAGGATTATTATGTATATATTCTAATTTCTAATACAAAAAGAAGTGCTAAATATTTCTTTTGCCTGATTACCATCTTGCCAAACTTTATGATTTTGCTTTTTTTCAGATGCAAACATGCTTTTTAAAAATATTCTAACATCCATTCTCTTCTGCTCTCGGGTGCTTCTTGTATTTGACTAATTACATTTTTTGATGAGAATGTCTTAAAATCATGCAAAACATCCGATAAAGACACTTTGCCTTCTGCCTTGCATATCGTATGTAAATGACTTGGCATTAAACAATAGGCAAAAACAATTAAGCCTTTATTCTTTATACAATATTGCAACGAATCAATTATAAGTTTTTTATCGATTTGGGCGAGTAAATACATCTACCCAGCCAACCGTTGTTGCTGTTATAAAGTATGCTTTATCCTTATCTAGTATCTTATATTTATCAGACATAAATAAAATAGAAACAAAATAATAAACATAAATGAAAATAACAACAAGTATTTAGTACAGAATATTTGCCGTTAATAAGCACCGACAACATGTCGGCGCAAGCGGGG
>CAZDCZ010000073.1:0-13837 GCA_964504155.1 uncultured Bacteroidales bacterium
TAATCAATAAAAATTGCTATTCGCCAATTATTTTAATAAGAATACGTTTACGTCTTTTACCATTGAATTCGCCATAAAAAATCTGTTCCCACGGACCAAAATCTAATTTCCCATTTGTTATTGCAACAACAACTTCTCGTCCCATAATTGTTCTTTTAAGATGCGCATCGGCATTATCTTCAAAGCTATTGTGTTGATATTGCGAATATGGTTTTTCGGGAGCTAATTTCTCGAGCCATTTTTCGAAATCTGCATGTAATCCCGCTTCATCATCATTTATAAATATACTAGATGTGATATGCATAGCATTTACAAGAACTAAACCTTCGCTTATCATGCTTTTCTCGAGTGCATGAATTACTACAGGAGTAATATTTATTAGCTCTCTACGTGTTTTTACATTAAACCATACTTCTTCTCTATACGATTTCATAAGGTCGTAGTTTTTTAGATATTAATTTTAGTTCAAAATGCTATTTTATTCCTAGTGATTTAACAATATTTTCAATTTTTTCATTTAGTTTTTTATCAACTTGTTCAAAATTGTTTTTATTATCAAGATTATCTTTAACACTAAAATAGAATTTTATTTTTGGTTCAGTTCCCGATGGTCTGATGGTAATTTTCGAACCATCTTGTAAAATATATTGAATAACATTCGATTTTGGTAGATTTATATCATAGCGAAGCTGACTTATTTGGTCGAAAGTTTTTTGTTTAAAAAAATCGTGAATAAGAACAACGTCCGAATCATTAATAGAGTCTGGTGGGGTGTTTCTGTATTTATCCATCATAGTTTTTATTTCTTCTTCGCCTTCTTTTCCTTTTTTTACAACAGAAATAAGAGATTCTTTATAAAATCCAAATTCATTATATATATCTAATAATAATTCGAATAGAGTTTTGTTATTGTCTTTTGCCCATGCTGTAACTTCGGCAATTAAAGAACATGCCATAACAGCATCTTTATCTCTAACAAATTCGCCGGCAAGGTATCCGTAACTTTCTTCTCCGCCTACAATAAAATGTTTTTTACCTTCGTTTTGTTTAATGATATTAGCAATATATTTAAATCCTGTAAGTACATCGAACGATTCTACATCGAACTTTTTAGCAATGTCGATAAGTAATTCGGTAGTAACTATGGTTTTAACAATATATTCTTTTCCTTTGAGTTTATTCTTTTCTTTCCATTTTGTAAGAAAATAATAAATAAGTATAGCACCTGTTTGATTTCCGTTTAAAATTTGAAATTCGTTATTTGTATTTTTTACAGCTATTCCAACTCTGTCGCCATCGGGGTCGGTTGCCATAACAATATCGGCATTAATATCGATTGCTTTATTAATAGCCATTTTTAAAGTAGCTTTTTCTTCAGGATTTGGCGATTTTACTGTCGGAAAATTCCCATCTGTAATACATTGTTCTTCAACAGTATTAATATTTGTAAAGCCAAATTCCTTTAAAGATATTGGAACTAAATTAACTCCTGTGCCATGAATAGGAGTGTAAACAATGCTTATATTATTGTTTCTTTTTATTGCTTGTGGCGATAAGGATAATGACTTAATATTTTTTATATATTTTTTATCAATTTTTTCTCCGATTGGAATAATTAGATTATTATTAGCCTTAAAGTTAATTTTGTTAATACTTGTAATATCTTTTACTTCGTTAATAATATTTTTATCGTGGGGAGTAATTATTTGAGCTCCATCGTCCCAGTATACTTTGTATCCGTTATATTCTTTCGGATTATGAGAAGCAGTTATTACTATTCCGCTTTGACAAGATAATTCACGTATTGCAAACGATAATTCGGGTGTAGGACGAAGAGAATCGAAAAGATAGACTTTAATATTATTTGCAGAAAAAATATTTGCAGTTGTTTCGGCAAATAATCTGCTATTGTTCCTAGAGTCGTGTGCTATTGCAACACTTATTTTTTTATTGGCAAATTGCTTTTTTAAATAATTACATAAGCCTTGGGTTGCCATTCCAATTGTATATATGTTAATTCTATTTGAGCCAACTCCCATAATTCCACGAAGACCACCGGTACCAAATTCTAAATCTTTATAAAATGATTCAATAAGATTTTTATCGTTTCCCGATAGAAGATTTTTTATTTCTTTTTTCGATTGTTCGTCTATATTTGAATTAAGCCATTTCTCGGCTTTGGCTTTTACATCTGTGAGTATATTATCTGACATAGTAATATATTTTTAATGATATTTAAATAATCATATTGTATTTATAATTTCCTTAAACTCTTACAATTTCTTAAACTTTTACAACAATTACAACAACTACAACATTTTATCAATCATTTTATATAAACTATCTTTCCAATATGGGATAGTAATATTAAAAGTGTTTTTGATTTTTTCTTTGTTTAAAACACTATTTGTTGGTCTTTCTGCCTTAGTTGGGAATTCTTTCGATTCAACTGCTTTTATAGTGCAAATAATTTTAGATTTCTTAATAATTTCGTAAGCAAAATCGTACCAACTGCAAACTCCCTCGTTTGAATAATTATATATTCCTGATACAAATTTCGATTCGTTATTTATTGTTGCTGTTATAATATTTAAAATAACACAAGCCAAATCCTCGGCATATGTTGGTGTGCCTATTTGATCGTAAACAACTTTTAAATTTCCTTTTTCTTTGCCATATTTAATTATTGTTTTAACAAAATTAGTCCCAAATGTAGAGTATAACCACGATGTGCGAATAATTATACCGGTATTATATTTTGTTATTGCGTTTTCGCCTTCGAGTTTAGATTTTCCATATACCGAATTAGGATTCGTAATATCCGATTCTTTATACGGTAATGCTTGATTGCCGTTAAAAACATAATCGGTCGATACATGAATTAGTCGTATAGAATATTTGTCAGAAAGTTCAGCCAGATATTCTACGGCTGTTGAATTTATTTTATAGGCTAGGTCTTTGTCGTCTTCTGCTTTGTCGACATTTGTATATGCTGCACAATTAATTATAAAACTAAAATTATTTTTCTCAAGATACTCCGATAAAGTTGAGTATTCTGTAATATCTAAAGAATCGACATCAGTAAAAACAAAATCTGCCAATTCTGAATATTGCTTTTTATGAATTAATTTATTTATTTCAGATCCAAGTTGTCCGTGTGCTCCAAGTACTAATACTTTAGTCATTTTATTGCTGTATTAATATTTAAAATTCATCTCAGCATTTTCTAAAGCTGGTAATATGTTATCTTTCGAAGAAACAATTATTTTATCTTTATCTATTTTCCAATTAATATTTAGGTGTTTGTCGAGATAATTAATTCCTCTTTCCGATTTTTGATTATAAAGATTATCACATTTGTATAATACTGTTGCTGTTTCGGAAATAACAGAGAATCCATGAGCAAATCCTTGAGGGATTAATAGTTGTAATTTGTTTTCTGACGATAATTCTTGCCCAAACCATTTTCCGAAAGTGGGGGAGTTCTCTCTTATATCAACAGCTACATCAAATATTTTCCCTTGGAGTACTCTAACAAGTTTGGTTTGAGCATATGGAGCTAATTGATAGTGTAAACCACGTATAGTTCCATATAATGAAAATGACTGATTATCTTGTACAAATTTAGTATTTATACCATTTGTTTGAAATTGTTTTTCGTTATAACTCTCGAAAAAATATCCTCTTTGGTCTTCAAATAATTTTGGTTTTATAATAAGAAGATTGGGGATTTCTGTTTTAATAATTTCCATTGTGTCGAGTTTCAAAAAGTTAATTTTATTCTTGTTCTGCAATTCTTAACAGGTATTGTCCGTACTGATTATTTTTAATCTGATTTCCTAAATTAATTAATTGATCTTTATTAATATATCCATTATTATATGCAATTTCTTCTAAACATGCAATTTTTAAGCCCTGGCGACTTTCTATTGTTGCAACATAATTCGATGCTTGCAATAAACTCTCATGCGTTCCGGTATCGAGCCATGCCATTCCTCGACCTAAAAGGGTTACTTTTAATCTGTTTTCGTTAAGATATAATTTGTTTAAATCTGTTATTTCTAACTCGCCTCTTGAAGAAGGTTTTAAGTTTTTTGCTTTTTTTATAACATCATTGCTGTAAAAATATAGTCCTGTTACAGCATAATTCGATTTTGGATGTTCGGGTTTTTCTTCCAAACTTAAAACATTACCTTTTTTGTCGAATTCTGCAACACCATATCGTTTGGGGTCGTTAACATAATAACCAAATACTACAGCCCCATCTTTTATTTGTGCTGTTTCTTTTAAAATACCACTTAAACCGTATCCGTAATAGATATTATCGCCAAGTATTAAGCAAACATTATCGGAACCAATAAAATCTTCACCAATAATAAATGCTTGAGCAAGTCCATCGGGAGATGGCTGTATTGCATACGATATTTTAATTCCAAGATGATGGCCATCTCCAAGCAAATCTTCGTATAGATGTATATCTTTAGGTGTCGATATTATTAATATATCTTTTATATCCGAAAGCATTAATACCGATAAAGGGTAGTAAATCATGGGTTTGTCGTAAATCGGAAGTATTTGTTTCGAAATACTTTTTGTTATAGGATAAAGTCTGGTGCCTGCTCCTCCGGCTAATATAATACCTTTCATAAATTTCGTAAATTTAAATATTTGCTATATCAATATTTAAGCAGTTATTATTGTTCTAAAATAATTAATAGTTTTTTCTAACCCTTCTTTTAATTGTATCTCGGGTTCCCAGTTATTAAGTTCTTTTTTTGCAAGAGAGATATCTGGACGTCGTTTCATAGGATCGTCTTCAGGTAATGGATGATAAGTAATTTTCGATTTTGAGTTTGTCAGCTTAATAACTTGTTCTGCAAGCTCTTTCATTGTAAACTCATTGGGATTGCCAATGTTTATTGGTCCATGAAAATTTTCCGGAGTATTCATTAATCTAATAAGTCCTTCAACTAAATCGTCGACATATTGAAAACTGCGAGTTTGCATTCCATCACCAAATATTGTTATATCTTCCCCTTTTAAAGCCTGAACAATAAAGTTCGATACAACTCTACCATCATTAGCATTCATATGTGGACCATAAGTATTAAAAATTCTTGCAATTTTAATTCTAACTTTATTTCTATGATAGTAATTTACAAATAAAGATTCGGCACATCGTTTTCCTTCGTCGTAACACGATCTTGATCCAATAGGATTAACATGTCCCCAATAATCTTCTGTTTGTGGATGTATTAAAGGGTCGCCGTATACTTCACTTGTTGATGCTTGTAATATTTTGGCATTAACCCTTTTAGCCAATCCAAGCATATTTATAGCTCCCATTACCGATGTTTTTATTGTTTTTATCGGATTATATTGATAATGAATTGGAGATGCCGGGCATGCTAAATTATATATCTCATCAACTTCTACGAAAAAAGGCATTGTTATATCGTGTCGAATTAATTCAAAGTATGGATTATCTAGTAGATGACTGATATTCTTTTTCGATCCGGTAAAATAGTTGTCAAGACAAATAACTTCATTCCCTTCGTTTAATAGTCTTTCGCATAGATGAGAGCCTATAAAACCTGCTCCTCCTGTAATAAGAATTTTTTTCATGGTTTTTTATATTATTATTGATAGTGTTTTATGCAGAAATTGATATTATTTGGAAAATGGAATTAATATTTTTCTTAAAATTTATCACAATTATTTAATATCATTTCTGCCAATACTATAATATGTCCAGCCCCATTTTTGCATATCACCGGGTTCGTAAATATTTCTACCATCAATAATTACTTTATTATTAAGTAATTTTCCCATTTTACTCCATTCCGGGATTCTAAATTCGGCCCATTCGGTAACTATTATAAGAGCATCGGCCCCATTAATAGCTTCGTATTGGTTATGAGAGTATTTTATTTTATTACCTATACGTCTTTTCGACTCGTTTATAGCAACCGGGTCGAAAGCTGTTACTTCGGCACCTGCATTTATTAGTTTATCTATAATTACTAATGCTGGGGCTTCTCGCATATCGTCTGTATTTGGTTTAAAAGATAATCCCCAAAGAGCAATCTTTTTACCTTCTAAATTGTTGTTAAAATGTTTCATTGTTTTATTAAACAATACTGATTTTTGTCTTTCATTAACATCTTCAACGGCTTTAAGTATTTCTAAAGAATGTTTATTTGTATCTGATGTTTTTATAAGAGCTTTTACATCTTTCGGAAAACAAGAACCTCCATATCCTGCGCCGGCGTATATAAAACTATAGCCTATTCTACTATCGCTACCAATACCTTGACGTACTTTTGTGATATCTGCTCCTACAATTTCACACAAATTTGCAATATCGTTCATAAAACTAATTTTAGTTGCTAACATTGCATTGGCTGTATATTTTGTTAATTCTGCCGATGGAATATCCATAAAAATTATAGGATGATTATTCAATAAAAATGGTTTATATAATTTTTCTAATACTTCCTTAGCTTTTTCCGATTCTGTTCCAATTACTATTCTATCGGGTTTCAAGAAATCGTCTATAGCTGCTCCTTCTTTTAAAAATTCAGGATTAGATGCTACATCAAACGGAATATTTACTCTGCGTTTGTTTAATTCGTCTTGAACCGCTGCTTTTACTTTTTTTGCTGTACCTATAGGAACAGTGCTTTTTGTTACAATAACTAAGTAATCGGTTATATATTGTCCAATTTCGCGGGCTACAGATAGAACATATTGTAAATCTGCACTTCCATCCTCATCGGGGGGAGTTCCTACGGCAATAAATATAGCTTCTGAACCGGAAAGACTTTCTTGAAGGTTAGTTGTAAAAAATAAGCGTTTATTGCTAATATTTTTAGAAACCATAGGCTCTAAACCTGGCTCAAAAATAGGAATTATTCCTTTTTTCAGATTATCTATTTTTGTTTTGTCAACATCTACGCATGTTACAGTAATTCCTGTTTCGGCAAAACATGTCCCCGAAACTAAACCTACGTATCCTGTTCCAACTATTGAAATTTTCATATTATTTTTATTTAATTATTTTTATTTAATTCTACTTTGACAGATTATGCTTTAACACAAAATTAACCTGTTTTTACCCTTGCTCCATAAAGGGAACAGATTGATTTTTTAGTTTTCTCCCTTTAGGGTTAGGGGCAAAAAAACTAAAAAATCTTAATTCTGTTTAATCTGTCAAAGTAGCTTTAATCTATAATTTATATTAAAATAGATTAAAGCTAATATGCTGGCAATTTTTATTGTCAGCATATTCTGAGTAAAAATAAATATTTATCATTAAAATATTCGATTATTAAAAAAAAATTATAAATTTAAAGATACAAAAAATCTAGAATCTATTAATTAATGTTTATGGAAAAATCACAAATACTTATTATTGACGACGAAATAACAAGTAGAATGGTTATTGAACGATACTTAAGCCGAAAATATAGTGTGGTTGCTATGGAAGATGGAGAAGAAGCATTAAATTGGTTAAAAGAAGATAACTTCCCAAATCTTATTATTGTTGATGTTGAAATGCCTAATATAAATGGTTACGAGTTTTTAAAATTTGTTAAAGAAAATGAGTTTTTAAAGAAAATACCAGTTATGATGCTTTCGGGAATAGATAATATCGACGAACAAAAAAAATATTTGGAATTGGGAGCTGTAGATTTTATCGAAAAACCTTTTAACCATAAAGAATTAGACATAAAAGTTGAAAATAGTTTTAGGTAAATTGATTATAAATATAAAAATAATTTTCTAATAATTGAGACTACTCCGAAAACTAAAGTTGTCAAATTTATAGCCGCATATCGGATTTATAACAAACTGACGTACAGATTTATAACTTTCGGTCTTTTGTAAAGTTAACCGCTTAGCAACTTTTTGGAGTGGACTCATAATTGAAATTCATAAAATGAAAAAATACAGCATTTTAATAGCCGAAGACAGCGTAACAACCAGTGAATATTTAAAAGCTTCTTTAAAGAAATTAGGATATAAAATATCAAATATTGTTACCACAGGCGACGAAATATTAGAAAGCTTAAAGAAAGAAATTCCTAGTATTATTCTAATGGATATTGAATTAGAAGGAAGCATGAATGGGGTTGAAGCTGCCGGAATAATAAAGAAAAATTATAATATTCCTGTTATTTATTTAACTGCACATGATGATGACGAAATACTGAAAATTGCAAAGATTACCGATCCATCTGCGTATATTTTAAAACCATTTAAGATTAGAGAACTTGAAATTAATATTTCTTTTGCAATATTTAAAAACGAGACAGAAAGAAAATTGCACCAAACCGAGAAAAAATATAATGAATTAAAGAAAAATTGCATATTTGAAGAAACAGAAAAAAAAATTGCTATAAAAAATGCAGAGTTTTACACCGAATTATATAATTCAACACTTGACTCATTAGTTGATGCTATATGTGTAGTAGATAGAGAATTGAAAATTGTTTTTATAAATAAAACACAAAAGGTGTTTAATAAGAAAATAGGAGTTTCAGATGATATTGTAGGCTTAAAAGTAAATGATGCCTTTAGTAAATTTAATAAGCAATTTAATATTCTAGAATATCAAAAAATATTTACAACGGGTAAAGATATTTTACGAAATGATGTTATACATATAGAAAACAAATTAATTTATATTGAGATATCATTAATTCCTGTAATTTCTGATAATAAAGTTATTAGGGTAATTATTTCGATAAAAGATATTTCAAAACAAAAGTTAGATCAGGATAAAATTAAAATAAACGAAAGGAAATATTATTCATTATTTCATCAGACAAACGATGCTATTTTTATTTTAGATTATAATGCAAATTTTATTGATGTTAACCAAAAGGCTATTAGTATGTTTGGCTATACGTATGACGAATTTGTTAATACTAATCTAAAGATGCTAGTAAGCCACGACGACTATTTAAAATTTATTTCAGTAATTAAAAAAAATCAAAATAAAAGATTTTCTCCAATTTTTGAAACTGAATTTATTGCCAAAAACGGAGCAAAAATATATTGTGAAGAAAATACATCTTTAGTTTGCGACGATAATAATGAACCTTTATATATACAAAGCATTATTAGGAATATTACTATCAAAAAACAGACTAACGAGTTAATCAAAAAAAATGAAGAAAAATATAGGAATATATACGAAAGCATTCAGGACGCCTATGTTGAAGTAAATGTTAAAGAAGGAAAAGTTATAGAGATGAGTCCTTCAATATATAAAATGACGGGATATACTCGTGAAGAAATAATTGGGAAATCTACAAAGTTGTTTTATAAAAATTTGAAGCAGCAAGATAGATTAATGCAAAGATTAATTAAAGAAGGAAAAGTTAATGATTATGAAATAGAATTAATAAAAAAGAACAACGAAAATATCGATATTTCATATTCGGTTAGGGCTGTTTTTGACGAGTATGGGAATCCATATAAAATTTTTGGAACACTTCGCGATGTTTCAAAACGCAAAAGCTATGAGAGACAATTAAAAAAAGAAAAAGAAAAAGCAGAAGAAGCCAATAAAATAAAAAGCGAATTTTTAGCTAATATGTCTCATGAAATTCGTACTCCAATGAATGCAATATTGGGCTTTAGCGAAGTGTTGCAAAATAAGTTGCACGATTCTACTTTAAAAGAATATGTTAAAACAATTTTGTCGAGCGGACGAACACTGTTAGCTTTAATAAACGATATTCTTGATCTTTCGAAAATAGAATCGGGTAAATTAAAATTAGAATACGATGCAGTTCAATTAAAAGTATTATTAACAGAAATAGGTCATATCTTCGAAAGAAAAATTAAAGAAAAAAAAATAAAATTTTATATAGAAATTGACGAAAAAATTCCCAAAATTCTTCTTTTAGATGAAGTTAGGATTCGTCAAATACTATTTAATTTGCTTGGTAATGCAATTAAATTTACCGATAAAGGTTATGTTAAATTAAACGTAAGCTTATTGCAAAATGAAAATGGAATTTGTAAACTTAAATTTATTGTTGAAGATACAGGAATAGGAATCCCGCGTAAACAACAAAAAGTAATTTTTGATGCCTTTAAACAGCAAAGTGGACAAAGTACAAGAAAATATGGGGGGACAGGATTAGGCCTTGCAATTACACGAAAATTAATAGAAAAAATGAGAGGGGATATTTTTCTGGAAAGCAGAATTGGAAAAGGTGCAAAATTTGAAGTTGTAATTCCGAATATAAAAATTGCTAACGAGCAAATTCCCGATAAAATAAATAATATTAAAGATGAAACGAATATAATGTTCGAAAGAGCGACACTAATGATTGTTGACGATATAGATTATAATATCGAAATGGTTAAACATATGATAGATTCTGATAATATTAATTATGTTCAAGCAAATAATGGAGAGAAAGCATTGCAAATATTAAAAATTGTAAAACCAAATTTAATATTAATGGACTTGCGTATGCCGGGACTCAGTGGTTACGAAGTTACAGGGAGAATTCGCAGCGATAAAGACCTAGAGGACATTCCTATAGTAGCATTTACTGCTTCGGCTATGAAACGTGAAGAGCATATGGCTAGAAAATTATTCAATGGTTTTCTAAGAAAACCTATAAACAAAAATGACCTTTTTAAAGAAATAAAAAAATACTTACCTTTTAACGAAAATTCTGAAAACACGAAAAATGTAATTCAAAAAAACGTAAATACGAAAATAGTTAAGATTGATCCTGAAAAATACAGTGAACAAATAAAAATTCTTAATGAAAAATATTTGCCGGAATGGGAAAATTTAAAAAACGAATTAGTTATTTTCGATATAGAAATATTTATAAATAATTTATTAAAATTTTCTATTGAAAATAGAATCGATACATTAATAAATTATTCAAATGAAATAATAAAATATGTAGAAAGTATGGATATCGATAAAATTGAAAATAGAATAAAAGATTTTTCGAAATACATTAAATAGCAACACTTTGTTAATACTTATTAGTTTACTGAAATTTAGAAATGTGCAAAAAATGAGATATGTAATTAAAGAATATAAACTTTTTGTAACTTAGTGTGATATAAAAATTAGAGAAATTATTGAAATAATTAGATAAAACATTTGATATTTAAAATAGAATAAAAGATTATGTTTGAAGATATTACAATTCTTATTGTTGACGATAATATTAGTAATCTTGAACTTTTAGGGAATATACTAAAAAATGAAAATTACCGATTGGCATTTGCAAAAAATGGTAAAGATGCATTAAAACTTGCTCATAAGATTAATCCCGATTTAATATTGCTTGATATTATGATGCCGGAAATGGATGGGTACGAAGTATGTATAAATCTGAAAAACGATATAAGAACAAAAGAAATTCCGGTTATATTTCTTACGGCAAAAGCAGAAACAGAAGATCTGGTTAAAGGATTTAATATTGGAGGTGTAGATTTTATTACAAAGCCATTTAATAAAGACGAATTATTTGTAAGAATAAATACCCATATTGAACTAAAATTAGCGAAAGAAAAGCTCTTAAAACAAGCAATTGAATTAAAGAAAACAAACGATACAAAAGATAGATTATTCTCGATTATTTCTCATGATCTGAGAGGTCCTCTTGGAGGAATTAAGAATATGATAGAATTACTAATTTATGAATATAAATCGGATGTTGAATTTACAGGAAAATCTTTATATATTTTAAAACAAACAGCCGAGAAAACCGAAACTTTACTCGAAAATTTATTATTTTGGTCAAAAAGTCAAAAAGGCGAAATAACAATTAATGCTAAAATTATTAATATTAATTCTTTTGTAAAAGATACTGTTGCGCTTTTGCAAGTTGCTGCAAACGATAAGAATATTACAATAAAAACAGAAATAGACGATAATATAACTTGTTTTGCCGATAAAAATATGATAAAAATAGTGATTAGGAATTTTATTAATAATGCAATAAAATTTACAAATAGAAATGGCAAAATTACTATTTATGCAAAAAATCAAGAAAATAATGTTTGCATATATATTAAAGATAATGGAATAGGAATAAGCAAAGAAATTATAAATAAAATATTCGATAAAGACGATTATTATACAAGCTATGGGACAAGTAAAGAAAAGGGAAGTGGCTTAGGTCTTAATTTGTGTATTGATTTTATTAAAAAAAATAATGGTAAATTTAATATAAAAAGCGTTGAAGGAAAAGGAAGTACATTTTCTTTCTGTTTACCAAAAGTTAATTCACAGATGTAGTATGTGTGTGAATAATTTTAATTAATTGTTATTTCATATGAATATTGAAGTAGATTATTTAGGAACAATAGATAAGTTTAAAAATCTTATCGAGAAACTCGACAGATTAAAAGGTGTTAATGGAATATTAATATTTTCTTGTGATGCAAATAACTTTGATAAAACCGAAGTTGATAAAATATTAAAAAATACATCGAAACCTATTTTGGGAGGAGTATTCCCGGCAATTATTTATGGTAATAAAAAGTTAAATAAAGGAACCATTATTGTAGGATTAGAAAATAAACCATATATCAATATCATTAAAAATATTAGTAATTCAAGCACCGATTTTGAAAGCCAACTTTTATTATACCAAAAAAAATTAATAAAAATAAAAACCATGTTTGTATTTGTTGATGGACTTGCAAATAGGATTAATGATTTTGTTCATAGTATATTTATTAATTATGGTTTAGAATATAATTATATAGGAGGTGGAGCCGGGTCGTTAAGTTTTGTGCAGAAACCTTGTATATATACCAACCAAGGATTGTTAGAAGATTGTGCTGTAATTGCCGGTGTGGCTAGCAAAATTGGAATTGGAGTAGCACATGGTTGGAGCGAAATAGGAGGACCGTATAAGGTTACAAAATCTGATAAAAATGTAATTTATGAGTTAGATTATAAACCTGCTTTTGAAGTTTATAAAACCGTAGTTGATAAATGCTCTGATAATAAGATTTGTAAAGAAAATTTTTTTGAAATAGCGAAAGCATTTCCTTTTGGTATAAATATGATTGGAAGCGAGAAAATAGTTAGAGACCCATTTGCCGTAAATAACGATAATAGTTTGGTTTGTGTTGGAGAAGTGCCGCAAGAATCATATATATATGTGTTAAATGGTAATGTGAAATCATTACTTAATGCAGCAAAAACAGCATTAGATATGGGAAAACAATATTTTTCAGAAAACAATAATCATAAATATTCATTATTTATCGATTGTATATCTAGAGTATTGTTTTTAGGTAATGAGTTTCAAAATGAATTAGATATTGTTAATCAAAAAGATATCCCTTTATTTGGGGCATTAACAATTGGAGAAATTGCTAATAGTAAAAAAGATTATCTTGAGTTTTATAATAAAACAGCTGTTGTAGGAAACTTTGAGAATATTTAATTAGGATTTAAGAAACAGTGAAAGTTTATTAAATTGTAAAGGGTAGTTACTACCCATGTTGTCGGGAAAAATAAATTAACGCAAATTTGATATTTCTATATTTTGTACATATTTTGTACATATATTTGTACTAAAATTGAAAAATTATGCTTATAACGACAATTTCAAGTTTCAGAAGAGATATTAAAAGGTATCTTGACAGAGTTACGGAGAACTTTGAGACGTTGAAAAATAAATACTAGAAATAAATAAAGCTACGTTGTAATGTCTTTCTGGTAACTTAAATCGTTATCTGAAAGATTTTTAGAAAGATATAGTTTTGTATAGGCTCTAGTTTAAAATAACTATGCTAAATGCATCAAGTTAGCATACTTTTCTTCAAT
>CAZDCZ010000074.1:0-13767 GCA_964504155.1 uncultured Bacteroidales bacterium
AAAATAATATGAACATACAATTTTGATAATGACTGTGATATAATATTTATTTTTTAAGCTGCTCTTTACAGGGCGATATTTTTTATAATACACATTTTACCCAAGGCGTTGCCTTTGGGCTGAAATAAGTTGCCACTTCGTGGCGTAATACATTTCTCTATTGCTTTAAATGAATAAAGATAACTTCTACATAAAATATTCAAAACACAGCAAATATAAAATTTTAATAAATTTATTTCCACAACTTTTTAAAGTGATCCCAGAATGGCTTACAAAAAACATGCTCCAAGAATTTATATTTCTTGGAGTATATTTTTTAAATAACAATAAGTAAGGGAGTTACAAATACTTACTTAAGGTATTGAAAAAAACATTTTGTTTTATTGGTTTAGAGATATAATCGGTACAACCGGCTTTAAAACTTGTTTCTTTTTCGTCGGCAAAGGCATATGCCGTTTGTGCAATAATTGGAATATTTTTATTTTTTGCTTTAATTATCTTGGTAATTTCATAACCATTCATTCCCGGAAGTTGAATGTCCATTAAAATTAAATCAATATTTTTTACCTCGTTTAGTTTACTTATTGCTTCTTCTCCATTTTGTGCCCACGAAATATCGGCATTTGTTAGCTTAAGTAAAGTTTCGAGATAAATATAATTCGAAGGAGTATCTTCAACAATTAATATGTGTTTATTGCTCCAGTTTATTTTGTCAAAAGATGCTTTTTTCTTATTTATTTTTACTGTTTTCTTGTCGAGCTTCTGATATGGTATTGTAAAAAAGAATATAGATCCTACATCTTTTGTCGATTCAACACCTATTTCTCCGCCAAGAATTTCAGCTATTTTTTTTGAAATTGATAAACCTAATCCTGTTCCTCTATATAATTTTTCTTTATTATCGTCAATTTTTGTAAATCTATCAAAAATAGATGAAATATATTTCTCGTCTATTCCGATACCTGTATCTTTAACAAAGAATTTCAACAGTTTTCTTCCTCCGGTATTTATTTTATTATATCCAAAAGAAATTTCTCCTTTTTCTGTGTATTTAAATGCATTATTAAGGAAATTTTGCATCACTTGACGAAATCTGTTTTTATCGGTAAAAATTGCTATATCTTCATGATTTTCTTCTTTTTCCATGAAGAAATTAATCTGAGAATTATCGTTAATCAAATTACCTTGTTTGTAAAAAGAATAAATATCGTCTATTAAAGAGTTTACATAATATAATCCTTTATCTAAAGTTAATTCGTCGGCTTCAATTTTTGAGATATCAATAATATCATTAATTAAATTTAATAAATCGTTACTTGATGTTTTTAATAAGCTTGATAGCTCTTCTTTTTGTTCATTGGATATTGATGGGTCAATAAGTAAATCGGAAAACCCAATAATTGCATTCATTGGTGTTCTTATCTCGTGAGACATATTTGCCAGAAATGCCGATTTCAATTTATCTGATTTTTCGGCTTGATCTTTTGCATTTCGCAATTTCGTTTCGTTAAGTTTTCTCTCTGTAATATCTCTGCTAAAGGTAAAATTATATTCTTCTCCATTGAATTCTCTATAATTGAATACAGCTTCTACCGACACCTTTCCCCCAAGTTTTGTATTGTAGTAAACCTGTATTGTATTAGAATTATTTTCTTTTAATTGATTCCAATATTCTGTCCAAATATCGGGAGTAAATTCCGAAACCAAATCAAAAATAGTTAAGTCTAATAACTCATTAACAGTATATTCCAATAGTTTAGCCGCAGATTTATTAACATATTTAAAACTCCCATCTTTCTTTAACCACATTATAGAATCTGTAGCTAAATCAATAGAATATTGCGATAATTGAAGTTCATATGTTTTAGTCTGTACTCGTTTATCTAATTCTTTGTTTAACTTTTTTATTTTATCTCTTTTATTTCTAATATTTTTATTTTGTTTTAGTAGGAAAAAAAGAAACAGAAAAGCAAAAAAAGAAAGAATACTGAAAATAATTAATTGATATTTTTGTCTGATAATTTTCTGTTCTTGTAAAGCAATTTCTTTCTCTTTTAATACAGAATTAAATTCCTCGTGAAATTTGGCAATTTGTTTATTTGTGCTGTTGTTAAAGAGAGAATCTTTTATAGAAAAGTAAAGTTTATTGTATTTGTAAGCATCTAAATAAGAATTGATATTAGCATAATAGTTCGACAAATCTCGATATTCAAGCATTAGCAGATTTGTTAAGTTGTTCTTTTTAGCAATATCAATACTTTTATTAAAATAAGTAATTGATTGATCGAAATTTTCTAATTTAGAATTTATATTTGCAAGATATCTGTAAACATTAGAAGCTCCTGATTTATTTTTTGATTCTTTATATATATCTAAAGCTTTAGTATAATATTTTAAAGCAATTTTAAAATCGCCTTTCTTTTCGTAGATATTACCAATATTAATATATGTACTGGCATATGATTTAATGTCATGTATTTGCAGTTTTATTTCGAGCGATTTATTTAAATAATCAATCGCAGTATTGTAATTGTTTAATTCAGTATATAATCGTCCAATATTATTATAACAAGCTGCAATTTCCGATTTGTTATTTATTTCTTCGTTTGTTTTAAGAGCTTTTGTATAAAAATTTAATGCCGATTCTTTATTATTCCAATAAAAATAAATATTTCCAATGTCTTTTAGTACTAAAGCCAACGATTCTTTATTATTTATTGAAGAATAAATTTCTAATGCAACTTTACAGTCATCAATGGCTTTGTCGTAATTTCCGTGTTTGGTATATATTAAGCCCATATAATGCTGAGCATATGCGCAGTAAGGATTATTTTTTAATTTCTTGGTTCGTTCAATAATATTCTGAAATATTTTTTGTGCATCAATATAATTTGATAGTTCATAATTTATTGTGCCAAGCAAAGTTAGTGATGACATTTGTGCGGAAAATATTTTGGTGCTATCGGCAATTTTTAATGCTTTATTAGCATATAAGAGCGCAAGATTGGGATATGAATCTTTTAATTGTTTAGAATAGTTTGTTAATCTATTAATTTGTTCCTCAGGCGAGATTGATTTTAAACTATCAATTAAATTCTGATTGTTTTTTGCGAAACAATTAAAATTAATTACTAAAATTAATAAGGTAAAAAATATTTGAAACTTTGTAATTTTCATGAGCAACAAAAGAAAAAATGACAACTAAAATTTTAAATACAAATGCCTATATTTTTAGATAGCAACATAATATTTAACGAAAATAAACAATTTTTGCTTGAATATTAGTTTTTTAGAAAAAAAATTGGAAATATGAAATACATTTCATTTCTTTGATTAGTCGTTCAGTCATAAAACCGTTTATTAAACTAGTTAAATAAACAATAATTTAAAAAACAATATCGCCAAGAACAATTTAACAAAATACGAGAAACTACAAAAGCTAGAATTCTAGACGAGTCTCTACAATTATTTGCTAATAATGGTTATTTCTCAACATCTATTAGTATGATTACAAAAAAAGCCAAAATCTCGAAAGGCTTAATGTATAATTACTTCGACAGCAAAGAAGATTTGCTTAAACAGATTATTTCTAAAGGCTTCAAAGAAATACTAAATCCTGCAAATTTTAACATTCATAAGGTATTATTGAAAAATGAATTAAATAATTTTATTCACGAGATATTATCATTATTTAATGATAATTTGAATTATTGGAAGTTATATTTTTCTGTATTACTTCAACCAACAGTATTCAAATTAATAAAAAAACAATTATTTGAAATGGTCATGCCTTATTTCGAAGCATTAGGAAAACATTTTCACTCACAAGGATATGAGAATCCTAAAGCAGAAACCAGAATGTTTACAGCGACGCTCGATGGAATATCATTAAATTACATTATGGATTCGGAAAATTTTCCGATAGATGCCATTGAAAAAAGATTAATCGATTTTTATAAAAAATAAAGCTATAAACCTCAGTATAATAACACTTTTTAATACAAAATAAATATTATGAAAAAATTTCTTTTTACAATAATGATATCAATGGCTTGTTCGTTAATGTTAAATGCACAAAATCCAACCGAGATAATAAGAAAATCTGACAAGAAATTTAAAGGTGAAATATCGAGTAAGTCAGTAATGAAAATGACAATTAAAAGACCTACTTGGGAAAGAACATTGGAATTTAAATCGTGGGCAAAAGGCAACGATTATTCTTTAACGGTAGTAACAGCTCCTGCAAAAGAAAAAGGGCAAACATTTTTAATGCGAGGGTCAGAGATGTGGAATTGGATACCAAGTATCAGTAGAATGATAAAACTGCCTACATCGATGATGTCGGAAGGCTGGATGGGCTCTGATTATACTAATGATGACATTATGAAAGAATCATCGATGGTTGTTGATTATAATCATAAAATAATTGGTTCGGAGATTATTAATAAACAAGATTGTTATAAAATAGAGATGATACCGAAAGAAGACGCTGCTGTTGTTTGGGGGAAAGTTATTAAATGGATTAGTAAAGATGAATATTTGCAAATGAAAACCGAGTATTACGATGAAGATGATTATTTAATAAAAACTGACCTTTCTTATGATATAAAAAATATGGATGGACGAATAATACCTACAAGATTCGTAATTATTCCGGAAGACGAAGATAATAAAACAATAGTTGAACTTGTTGAAGTAAAATTCAATATCCCTATTAATGATGGATTTTTTTCGCAGCAAAACATGAAACGTATTAGGTAATTAGGTTAATTAATGATATTAATAATATGATTTATAACGATTTAAAACTTGCGTGGCGAAATATTTGGCGAAATAAACGAAGAACACTAATAACTATTGGTTCTATATTTTTTGCTATATTTTTTGCTTTAATAATGAGGTCTATTCAGATTGGATCTTATGGGCATATGATTAATAATGTTGTCCAAACATATACCGGACATATTCAAATTCATAAACTTGGTTATTGGGACGATAAAACGATAAATAAAACTTTTCATCCTAAAGAAAATCTTATTAAAGACTTAGAAAAACTAAGAAATGTATCTTCTGTTGCTTCTCGTCTCGAATCGTTTGCATTGGGCTCGTCAGGTCCTCAAACAAAAGGGGTGTTTGTTGTTGGTGTTAATCCTGCAAAAGAAGACAAACTAACAAAAATTTCGAACAGAATAATTGAGGGTAATTTTTTAAATAAAAATTCCGATGGAGTACTTCTTGCCGAGAATCTTGCAAAGTATTTAAAACTTAAGGTAAACGATACAATAGTTCTTATTAGTCAAGGATACCATGGTGTAAGTGCAGCAGGAAAATATCCTATTCGTGGAATTTTGCATTTTCCTACTCCCAAATTTAATAATTCTTTGGTTTATATGAACTTAGAGCAATGTCAAGATTTTTATTCTGCTTATGGAATGATATCATCTATAGCTATTGGTTTATTAGACCATAATACTCTTGATAATTCCATAAAGGATATTAGTAAGATTGTTAATAATGCCAATTGTGAGATAATGGGATGGAAAAAACTTCTTCCAGAATTAGTACAGCAAATAGAAGTTGATAATGCCGGTGGCATAATTATGCTTGGCATATTATACATGATTGTTGCCTTTGGTATTTTTGGTACAGTTCTTATGATGATAGCGGAAAGAAGAAAGGAATTTGGTGTTATGGTGGCCATTGGAATGCAAAAAACAAAACTTAGTATTGTTGTTGTTTACGAAATGATTTTCTTGGGTATTATTGGAATATTTGCAGGAACAGTAGGAGCTGTTCCAATAATTCTGTTTTATCATATAAATCCGATAAAACTTTCAGGAGAATATGCAAAAACAATGTTGAATTTTGGTATAGAACCATTAATGCCTGCTGCATGGCAATTAGATTATTTTCTAAATCAAAGTATTGTAATATTTTTTATAATGATAATTGCTATTGTTTACCCAATTATATCTATCTCGAAAATTAATGTAACAAAAGCTCTTAGAGCATAAAAACAAAAATTATGATTTGGTCATTATCATGGAAAAATGTGTGGCGTAACAGAGTTAGAAGTCTTGTAGTTATTGTTGCAGTTACTTTAGGCTTGTTTGGCGGAATATTCGCTGCAGCTTTAATGCAAGGCATGACAAAAAGTAGAGTAAATGAGGCAATAAAATATGAAGTTTCGCATATACAATTACATAATCCGGAATTTTTAGAAAATATGGATATGTTATGTGCTATTACTGATGTGCAGAATAAAATTAAGCAAATAGAAGCATTAGAAGAAATTGAAGCAGTAAGTAGCAGAATAAAACAATCGATAATGGTAAAAACTTCTGCCACAGGAAAAGGAGTTAATATTCTTGGAATTAATCCCGAGAAGGAAAAATTGGTTGGTTCTATTTATAAAGCCATTTACGATAGTTCTCAAGTATGTTATAAATTAGGAATAAAAGATGCTGAAAAAATAAAAGAATTCGTTAAAGACAGTTGTGGAAGTTATTTTGAATCGAATAAGAAAAACCAAGTAGTTATTGGTGAAGAATTAGCTAATAAACTTAAGGTAAAAATAAGATCGAAAATAATATTGAATTTACAAAATGTCGATGGGGAATTAATAAGTGGTGCTTTTCGTGTTGTAGGAATATTTCGTACTAGTAATTCGAAATTTGAAAATTCAAATATTTTTGTAAAATATTCTGATTTGTCGAAACTAACAGGCTTCGATAATAATAGAGCTCACGAGATAGCTATTAAACTTAAAGATGGATATAAAGCAGCTCCTGTTGCCGAAAAATTAAAAAAGATGTATCCCGATTTAAATGTAATGACTTGGAAAGAAATACAACCCGATTTAGGTATGATGACTGATTGGATGAATATGATGTTATATGTATTTATGATAATTATTCTTTTAGCTTTAACTTTTGGTATTATTAATACAATGTTAATGGTAGTATTAGAACGAGTTCACGAAATTGGTATGTTAATGGCAATTGGTATGAATAAGATACGAATATTCGGAATGATAATGCTCGAAACAGTTTTCTTGTCGATTACAGGTGGGGTGATAGGTATGATTATTAGTTATTTTGCAATAAATATTTTTGCTTCAAGAGGAATTAATCTTCAACTTTTTTCAAAAGGTCTTGAGGCAATGGGATATCAGGCTATTATGTACCCTTCTCTAAGTTTCGATTTTTATATAATAATAACAATCTTAGTAATAATAACAGGAATTCTTGCTTCTATTTATCCGGCCATTAAAGCATTAAAACTAAATCCGGCAGAAGCCATAAGAATGGAATAGCTTTAAGTAATAGAAAATATTAATATACAACAATTTAACTCTTTGTTTTAGTTAAAAGCCAAGAGCCCAAAAAATAAAAAAATGAAAGTAGTAGAAATAAAAAATGTTCATAAAACTTACGACGAGAAGTTTGTTCCGGTACATGCAGTAAGAGGTATTGATTTAGATTTCGAACAAGGAGAATTTGCTGCTATTGTTGGTCCTTCGGGTAGTGGAAAAACAACATTGCTAAATATGATAGGTGGTTTAGATCAACCAAGCGAAGGCAAAATTTTAGTCGACGAAACAGATATTGGAGCCTTAAAATCGTCGAAACTTATCGATTTTAGAATGCGAAATATTGGTTTTGTGTTTCAGGCTTACAATTTAATTCCTGTGCTTACAGCCAAAGAAAATGTTGAATTTATTATGCACCTACAAGGAAAATCGAAAGAGAACAGAGATAAACGCGCCCTAGAACTTCTTAAGATGGTTGGATTAGGCGATAGAGTAAATAGCCGTCCGGGAAAATTGTCAGGAGGACAACAACAAAGGGTTGCCGTTGCTCGTGCATTAGCATCGAAACCAAAATTTGTTCTTGCCGATGAACCTACAGCAAATCTCGATTCGAAATCTACAGAAATCCTTCTCGATATTATGGAAGAGTTAAATAAAAACGAAAATATTACATTCATATTTTCAACTCACGACCAACGTGTTGTAAACAAAGCTCGAAGAGTAATTACTGTTGAAGACGGGAAAGTTGTGTCGGACGAAAGAAAATAATTCAGAATACAGGTTTCATAGGGGAAGTTAGTAAGCTAAATATAAATTAATGAAAAAACTATCAATATATATTATACTATTCTGTTTTACAATAAACGCTCACAGTCAAGAAACTATTTTTTCAAACATGAGGCTTAATGGTTATGTAAAATACATGAATACAGCAATGTTTAGCGATATTGATGATGTTTGGATGGTCGATAATTTAGTGCACAATAGATTAAATTACCGATGGTATTTGAACGATAATTTTACTTTAGCTATTGAGTCGAGAAATAGAGTGGTTTATGGCGATTTAGTTAAGTTTATTCCCGGTTATGCAAGTTCTTTTAAAGCAGATAATGGTTATTTGAATTTTCTCACAAATAATATTACAAATGGCAGTTCGTATGTCTTAAATAGCACCTTCGACCGTGCTTATGTGGAATTTAATAAAGATAAATGGCTTGTTACTCTCGGAAGACAAAGAATTAATTGGGGTCAATCCTTTGCATGGAATCCTAATGATATTTTTAATTCGTATTCGATTTTCGATTTCGATTACGAAGAACATGCAGGAAGCGATGCTGTTCGAATTCAATATTATCCTAGTTATACTTCTGTTGCCGATCTTGCTGTTAAAATCGATAAAGATAATAATATAACTGTCGCAGGATTATACCGATTTAATAAATGGAGTTACGATATACAGTTATTAGCCGGAGTTATAGATACATCTGATTATGTAATCGGAGCAGGATGGTCGGGGAATATTAAAAATCTTGGATTTAATGGTGAGATAAGTTATTTCCATCCACAGAAGAATTTTTCCGATTCTATAGGAGTTACAATTATATCGGCAGGTATTAATTATGTATTTAGTAATTCCCTGAATGTATCTTTCGAAGCGAATTATAATGGCTATTTCGATAAGTTGAATATTAATAGTTTCGACGATCTGTATTTTATGCCCTTATCGGTAAAAACTACATCATATAGTAAATTCTCGTGGTTTGGACAGCTTTCGTATCCTATTCATCCTTTACTTACCGGAAATATTTCACTTATGTATTTTCCATCTTTAGGAAATGCTTATTTTTTAATGCCATCATTGGCTTATTCTGTAAGCGACAATTTCGAATGTTCATTTTATGCCCAACGATTCGAAGGGAAATTTGGCAGAGAATACGATAAAATGAATATGTTATTTTTGCGATTTAGATATAGTTTCTAAATATAAAAAATTCAGGCCTAACAAGTTATAAATCTGTTAGACCTGAAAATATTTATAATTTGTAATTAAGCTTTATGCTTACGTGCTATGAAATAGTAAATAACTAAACTTATGCCTCCAAATAAGAAAATCATCGATAAGTATGCTATTCCCTCATTTATACGAGTAAATTCGCAAAGAAGCTCTCCAATTAAAAAACCTACGGCAATTCCGATACAAAAAATACCATATTTTAAACTGCTAGAAATATTCGATTCTATATTAAAGATTTTTGCAGTAAGACCTTTTTCAATTAATGCTAATCTCTCTCTTCTTCTTACAAATAAATAGAATATTCCATATATTGAAGCAAAAAAAGCTATTGGTACTAAAATTCCTAATCCGTCCATAATAATGATGTTTAAATTAATATTGTTTTTCTTTCTATGACGCAATGTTTTTTGTTGTGGTTACAGAATTTAATAGAAATCGTTTTTTTTGTAACCTAGTTTTATTATTTGCGTCATAAGTAATAGATTGAAACAAGATAAATATTATATAAACCAAGTTTTAAAAGGCAATGTGAATGCTTTTAAGTATCTGCTCGACAGGCATAAGGGCATGGTGTATACTATTTCATTAAGAATGCTAAAAAACCCTGAAGATGCCGAGGAATTAGCTCAAGATATTTTTGTAAAAGTTTACAGTTCTTTAAAAGAGTTTAAATTCGAATCGAAATTTTCTACTTGGTTATATAAAATAACATATAACGCTGCAATTTCCAAGTTGCGAAAAAAACAAATCGAAATAATTAATATTGAAAATGATAATATTCATGAAAATGATATAATTTCATCGTATAATACAATAAGCAAATTAAAAATATTTGAACAAAAAAAATATATCAATATGGCAATTAATAACTTAAAAGAAGATGATGCCATATTGCTTATAATGTATTATTTAAACGAAAGTTCAATAGATGAGATAAGCGAGATAACCCAATTAACATCTTCAAATGTAAAAGTAAAATTGTTCCGTGCTCGGAAACGATTTTACGATGAACTTAAAGTGTTTTTAAAAGAAGAAATACGAGAGATATTATGAATAATAACAAATTAAATATCGACAATTATACAAGAAAACTGGTAACTAAAACCGAAGTTGAGCAACCCAGTGCTAATTTTTCGGAGAATGTAATGAGTAAAATTCGAAAATCCCCATCGTATAACCATAATTTAATTACAAAAGACGACAAAAGAAACAATATATTGTTATCGATTTCGCTAATTGTGATGATACTGGGATATTTCTCTTTTGCTTTTATTAATACTGGGTTTGGTCTTTTTCAAAGCCTTAGCTTTGAGCAATATCGCGATTCGTTACAAAAATTTACAAAAATTTTTATTTCCTTAAACATAAGCCCTTATATCTTACTATCTTTAATTGGAGTTCTATTTATGGCAATAATCGATAAGCTTATTGGCAGAAAATTGTTTTCTGTATAAATAATAAACCGAAACTGTTGTCTTTATTATTTCAATAAGCCGGCAGTTTTTTTACTTATCAGAATTTGATATTTTAGGTATCAAGTAATCTTTCTAAAACCTTCAATTAATAGCAAATTCTGTGTATGGTTAAAGTATTTGTTTTTGTATTTCCGATTTAAGTTTTAAAAGAGTACCGGATAAATCTTTTGCAATACTATTACTTGAAAGCTTAATTGTTGGAATATAAATACAAGCAAAATTGACACTAATATTCTCGCTGTTTAAAAATTTATATAAGTCTTGCTTGTTTACTCTATAACTTTCCCTTATTTGACGTTTAATTTGATTTCGAGATACAGCTTTAGAAAATTTTCTTTTCGAAACAGAAATTAACAATTTTGCAGGTACATTATTGTTATCACTTAATAACCAGATAATTTTAAACGGATAATTAATAAACGATTTTCCTTTTGCAAAAAGATTATCAATTTCCTTATTACTTTTTAAACGTTCGTGTTTATTAAAAGTGTACATTTTGCATTAAAAAATTAAAAATGGGACTGTCCAAAAAGACCGGATTATTGTCATCTGAGCAAAGCCGAAAAACCTATTAGTTTAAAAATGAGATATTTCGATAAGCTTAATATGACATAAATAATTTGAAACTTTACTTTTTGGACAGCCTCAATATAAGAATTTATTTTAAAACTATTTATTCTCTTTAATATATTGATCAATGGCCATTGTCATCGATGGTGCTATTTTTGTCGGAGCCTGAATGTTTATTGTTAACTTAGCATCCCTAACAGCTTTTGCTGTTTTGGGTCCAAATACAGCAATTTTTGTATTGTTTTGTTTAAAATCGGGAAAATTCTCTAAAAGAGATTTTATTCCCGACGGACTATAAAATACCAATATGTCGTAATTTACATCACTAAGGTCAGAAAGATCGGAACTTACTGTTTTGTATAAAATTATTTTTGTGTATTTAAACTTGTATTTTTCAAGTTTCTTCGGTATGTCTTCTTTATGAACATCAGAAAGAGGAAGAAGAATATTTTCATCCTTATGTTTCTTCATTAATTCCAATAAATCGGCAAAAGTACCATTGCCGTAAAAGATTTTTCTTTTTCGATAAACAATATATTTTTGAAGATAGTATGCTATTGCTTCAGAAACACAAAAATATTTCATAGAATCGGGAACAGTTATTCTTAACTCGTCGCAAACTCTAAAAAAATGATTAATAGCAGTACGGCTAGTAAAAATAATAGCTGTATGATCAAGAATATTAATACGTTTTTTTCGAATTTCTTTCGAAGAAACAGGATCCACTTGTATAAATGATCTAAAATCAATCTTTAAACTGTTTTTTTCAGCCAAATAGTAATATGGCGATTTGTCATTTTTAGGTTTTGGTTGAGATACTAAAATCTTTTTTATCTTCATGAACAATGATTTTAATTAGATTAAAATACCTAATACTTCTAGATTAAATAAAAGGTAATATTACTTTTACTGCAATCAAAAAGGGAGCAATTTCAAAAGTGCAAAGATATAAAATCATATAAAAAATCGAGACATTATTCTTAATTATTATTTGAAATGAACGAATAACAAATAAAAACATATACAATAAAAGTATTATTAGACCCGAAATAACAATAAGTTTATAATTGTTAATTTCTACGAATCTATATAGAATTACAAATGGAAATATAAATAAACCAATATTTTTATTAAATAAGTTCAAATTATAAAAATACTCGTTAAAAACAGCTTCTTTCATAAAAAGAAAACCAATTAATTTAGATGTAATAAATCTGTATATATTTAATACTAATAATGATGAAATAATCAGGGAATAAAGAAGTAGCGAATTATCATGATATAATGATATTTTAAAAAAATCGAAAATCTGAAAAATAAATAAAGATAAACTTAAAAAATAAGTAATATTAAACACAAAGGAAACTCTTCCTGTAAGAGAATCTTTTTCCTTAACAATATTTGTTGAATATTGATAAATAAATGGCGATTTTATAACCGAAAAGAAATATCTTTTATTGAAAAATCTTATCCATCCAATAAGAATAAATGCTATTAATAAAATTATAGAAATCCAATCAAATTTAATATTAGGCAAACGATAGCGATTTTCTATTTTCTTTTCTTGAATACTAGTGGTAGAAAGCGAATTAGAAATTAATACTCTTTCCGGTTTATTTATATTATCTACTTTTAAACAATTAAAATTCGAAAAAATATTCTGATTTTGAATATTTATAGTAGTGTCTTGTAAATTTGTTGTTTTCCACACGCCTAAATTTTTAAAAACAAGGAGATTAGTGTCAGTTTTAACAAGCTTTTTTTTATATGTATTTGTTTGTATTAGTTTTTTTTGTTGCAAAACAATTTCTGTATCGTGCTTTTTGCTCAATTTTAATATAGAATCAATTTTATTAAAATCAAGTTTCGTTTTAATTAGTAAATTGTTCTCTTTATTTTTAATAGTATCATCAATAGTTTCTATTCTTATCGATGTAGTGTCGGTTTTTATAGTATCTAAAGAAGTATGTATAATTGGATAATAAGTGTTATTATTCATTTATCTATAATATAAAGTTGGTTTTATTAAGTGCAAAGATAAATTTTTTGAAATAAAAATTATAATAATAACCTGACTCGCCTATGAAAAATATTGAAAAGTTGTAAAATTTTTTAATCGAACTGAAATTAATGGATCACTTTAAAAAGTTGTGGAGAATCATTATAATCCGGGCTGAAAGCCCAATTTAATTTAGCCCGATGGCAACGCCTCGGGTTAGATTATAGATCATTTTGACGTCCTGAAAGGACAACACTCCAAAGATATTTTTCGTTATAATCAATACCATATTCTTCCAAAAACATTAAATATTCTTCTTTATAACTCATCTTTTGATGATGTTTTTCCTGAAACTGAATGTATTGTTTTGTTTTATCGTGTAACGAAAGACTTACCG
>CAZDCZ010000075.1:0-13674 GCA_964504155.1 uncultured Bacteroidales bacterium
TACTCTTTTTTACCAAAAAAAACCTTGTATTAAATATGAAACAATGAAAACTTATTGACAACTATCTATTTTTTAAATAATTACTTATGTCGAACTCAGGTTATACAAAACAGTCTGTTATATACCACTCTGACAGACTGCTTATTACAATGTTTACAAGTTTGCCATTATAAAAATTAATAAAAAACTAATTTGTTTTATATCCGAACTTAACTTTTTTAAGTTCTTCATTAGCTTTAACAATTTTCTTTTCTAGACCGCCTTTAAATTTTTTCACTTCATCAAGCACATCACTATCGCTTATTGCAAGAATTTGAGCGGCTAAAATACCGGCATTTTGTGCTCCATCAAGCCCAACAGTTGCAACAGGAATTCCCGGAGGCATTTGCAAAATACTTAGAATAGAATCCCATCCATCGATAGAAATAGAAGCCTTAATAGGAACACCTATTACAGGTAACGGAGTTAATGCTGCTATTACTCCCGGAAGATGAGCTGCACCTCCTGCCCCTGCAATAATTACTCTAATACCCCTATTATAAGCATTTTTAGAAAAATTCATAGCCTGCTGAGGTGTTCGATGAGCCGACAATGCATTTATCTCGAAAGGAATTTTAAAATCGTTCAAAATTTTTGCTGCTTTCTCCATTATTGGCAAATCAGAAGTACTTCCCATTATTATACTTACTTTTGGAATCATATTAAATTATTTTTTTATCGTTTAAGAAACAAAGTTAATTCAATAATTTGTAATTTTGTACATTATTTACAATCAAAAATAACAGCAATTTATTCATGAAGACAGTAAAATTAAAAGACAAAGAATTTAAGGTTTCAATAAATTCTGAACAAATACAAGAAGCTGTAAGAAACATAGCGAACAACATTAATAAAGATTTTGATAACGAAATAAAAGCTCCATTATTTGTTAGTATTCTAAACGGATCATTTATGTTTACTGCCGATCTCTTTAAAAACCTAAGTATAAATTGCGAAGTATCTTTTCTAAAATTAGCTTCGTATAAAGGGACAGAATCAACCGGCTCTGTTAAACAATTAATTGGATTTAACGAAGATGTTAAAGGAAGAAAAATTATAGTTCTCGAAGATATTGTTGATACGGGAGTTACTCTTGAACAAATTGTTGCAGAACTTAAGAAATTTTACCCGGCAGAAATAAAAATTGCCACATTACTCTATAAACCTGATGCATATAAAAAAAACATCCCTGTTGATTATATTGGAATTGAAATTCCAAATGATTTTATTGTAGGATATGGTCTCGATTACGATGGATTAGGTCGCAATCTTCCTGATATTTACACTGTTATTTAATATAACAATTCAACAAAACATTAAACTACATAAGTATAAAAACAACAGGGTTTAGAAAATTGCTAAGTTGTTTTTAGTAAAAAAAAATAACTAATCATTAATCACTTTATAGAGATTAATTTAAAATTATATTTAATGATTAATATTGTTTTGTTTGGTCCTCCGGGTTCGGGAAAAGGAACTCAAGCAAAAAAAATAAAAGAGAAATACGGTTTAAAACATCTCTCAACAGGCGATTTATTACGACACGAAATAAAAAAGAAAACTAAAATTGGTATTGAAGCAAAACGATTAATTAACGATGGAAATTATGTTCCTGATGAAATGATTATTGAATTAATAAAATGTAAAATTTCAACACAAAATAAAACCGGATATATTCTCGATGGTTTTCCTCGAACAATTAATCAAGCCAAAGTATTAGACGACATTTTTACCGAACACGAAACTTCATTAACAAAAATGATTTCGATAGATGTAAATAAAAAAGAGTTAATACAAAGACTAATTTTAAGAGCACAAGAATCGGAACGTCCCGACGACAGAAATGAAAAAATTATACGAAGACGACTAAATATTTACGAGGATGTTACATCGAAAGTAAAAAAATATTATCAGAACATAAATAAATATTGTTCAATTAACGGCAACAACAACATCGATACTGTTTTTAGTACAATTTGCAAAGAAATAGAAAAAATAAATAAACATATACTATAATTATGGCAAGCTCAAATTTTGTTGATTATGTAAAAATTTTTTTCCGCTCTGGAAAGGGAGGAGCTGGATCTTCTCACCTTCACCGAGAAAAATTTATTCCTAAAGGAGGACCTGACGGAGGAGACGGAGGCAAAGGAGGTCATATTATATTAAAAGGAAATTCTCAATTATGGACTTTATTACATCTAAAATATCAAAAACATGTTTATGCCGAGAATGGTCAACCGGGAGGTTCATCTAGAAGCTTCGGTGCCGATGGTAAAAATGTTTATGTAGAAGTCCCTCTAGGAACAATTGCCAAAGACGAAGAAACAAAAGAAACATTGTGCGAAATAACCGAAAACGGACAAGAAATAATTCTACTAAAAGGAGGTCGAGGCGGATTAGGAAATGCTCACTTTAAAACATCAACAAACCAAACTCCTCGATACTCACAGCCGGGTGAAGAATCGCTGGAAGGATTTTTTATTTTAGAATTAAAGGTACTTGCTGATGTAGGGCTTGTTGGATTTCCTAATGCCGGAAAATCAACTCTATTATCGGTTTTATCTGCCGCAAAACCTAAAATTGCCGATTACGCTTTTACTACTCTAGTACCTAATCTCGGAATGGTATCGTATAGAGATAATCGTTCGTTTGTTATGGCTGATATTCCCGGAATTATTGAAGGAGCTCATGAAGGAAAGGGACTGGGACTTCGTTTTCTGCGACATATAGAAAGAAATTCAATGTTACTATTTTTAATTCCTGCCGATAGCGATAATATTCATCAAGAATACAAAACGCTTTTAAACGAACTGCAAAAATATAACCCCGAATTACTCGACAAAAATCGAATTCTTGCAATATCAAAATCCGATATGCTCGACGATGAGCTTATTGAAGAAATGAACCAAGATTTACCGGAAATTCCTCATATATTTATTTCGTCGCTAACTCAAATAAAATTACAAGAACTAAAAGATTTAATCTGGAAAGAAATAAATAAATAATTATGCTTGAAATAATAAAGAATCTCGATACAAATTTATTTATATTTTTAAATAGCATTAATTCTCCTTTTTGGGATAAAACAATGTGGTTGATAAGCGCTAAAACAACTTGGTATCCTCTATATCTAGCCATTATTGCATACATAATTTATAAATATAAAAATAAATCAATAATTCTTTTATTTAGCATTGCTCTGTTAATTACCTTAGCCGACCAAACATCAGTACATTTGTTTAAAGATGTTTTTCAACGATTCCGACCCTGTCACAACCCCGAACTTCAAAATATTGTTCATTTGGTAAATAATAAATGTGGCGGGAAATATGGATTTGTATCATCACATGCCACCAATGTATTTAGCATTGCGCTATTTTTAAGTTTTATTTTAAAAAATAAATTCTTTACAATAGGAATTTTCTTTTGGGCAATTATAATTTCTTATAGCAGAATATATCTTGGGGTTCATTATCCTTTAGATGTTCTTGGTGGTGCTGCTCTTGGCTGTGTGCTAGCTTATATAATACATAAATTATACATTATCGCGAATTCGTATTTAAAAAATAAAAAAATAAAAAAACTTTAATTCTAAAAATAATAACAGCAATCGACTTTCGGCATATCGAAATTTATCATATCATTTTATGACTCGTAAAATTGCATCTTTCAACTAAGTAAACATAACCAATGTTCTAAACTGGGTGTTTTTTATTCTTTTAAACTATTTGGTAACATTTTCAAAAAGTTCAAACAATTATCATAATTCAAAGCGTAATACTCATCACCAAGTTTTATACTTTAATAATAAGCAGTCAAATTATCCTTGTAATATTTTTCTGAATTAATTTTTCAAAACTTCTCTCCCAACTTAGAACTTAAAAACCATTTCTCAATAAGTCTCGCCATTCTACCATTTCCATCCCAGAAAGGATGAATATGAACAAATTTCAAATGTATCAACGAAGCATGATAAAAAACTTGGTCAATTTCCATTTCTTTCTCAAGTAATTCAGAAATATCTCTAAAGAAAAGTTCCATTTCAGACTCCACCTTTTCTGGTTCAATTGCAAAATAAACAAGTCCTGTATTATCAAAAACTCCCATTCTATCATTTAGGTAAACCCCTTTCTTTTCTGGAACTAATAAATTCCCACTCAAAGTTCTATGTGCTTTCAAACAATTTGTTTCACTCAACTTATTCTTAATTGCAAATTCATATGCTTCTGTCAGATCGTTTATTTCTTATATTTCTTTTCCATGCTTAAACTGTTCTTTAGCAGCAACAGAATTCATAAAAGAGTTTATGTCAATTGAATTACCTTCAATATTTGAAGAAAATACCGCAGAAGTTTTAATACGGTATTTTAAATCTATAGAACTTTCTTTAAACTCATAATTTTCAACAAGTTTATTAATGACTTTGCCTATTACAGCTTTATAATCTTCAAAATGTTTCGTATCAGTTACTCTCATAAACTCTTTTTTACGAAGATAATTACTATTTAAACTTTTACGAAATAGTGAGAAAAAACATTGTTTATAACGTTACTCTAGAAAAACCCCAAATCAATCCTTGTGGCAGTATTCCAAAAGTGAATAAAGCTAGTATTTTAAAAAATTACATGCGCAAATTTAAAACTACAATCTCAATAATATTCTCCATTAATTATATGAATATTAAATTTCTTATTACAAATTATTTCGAACAAACCTCCTCAGAAATAATAAAAAAAACTCCCAAAAGCATATTTTACAACACGTCTAATAATTATTTAAAATTAGCACTTGACATGAGCTTAAATATTTCGTAAATTTCATAAAAAGATTCTTAAAAATAATTTATTATACGAAATATAAAAAACAAACTAAAGAAGATATTATGAATAAAAAAAAATTATTATTAGCTATTGTCTCCTTCGCTTTTGTTTTAATAAGTTGTAGCACAAAAGATTCAAAAAAAGAAGGACAAACTTTCGATACTAAAATGGGAAAAAGACTTGCCAACTATGCGAAAGTTGAATTAACTGCCGATCTCTCGTCACTTTCTGTTAATCAAAAAGAAATTCTCACTATATTATTTGATGCATCCGATATTATTGACGAAATATTTTGGTATCAAACATATGGCGATAAAGAAGCATTATATAATAAAATTAAAGACGAGAATACATTAAAATATGTAAACATTAATTACGGACCATGGGATAGATTAAAAGAAAACACTTCGTTTGTTGAAGGAATTTACAAAAAACCTGAAGGCTCAAATTTATATCCACATGACATTACTTATGTGGAATTTGAAAATTTAAACGATATAGAGAAATACAATCCATATACTATATTAAGACGCAACGAACTTGGGGGCTTACAAACTATTCCTTACCATAAAGCTTATAACGAAAAATTAGAAAAAATAGCTCAATTATTAAATACAGCTGCTACGAAAACTAACAACGCTAATTTTAAAGAATATCTATCCTCGCGCGCCGATGCACTATTATCCGACGACTTTTACAAAAGCGATATTGCTTGGATGAAAATGAAAAACAATACTATTGATATTATTATTGGTCCAATTGAAGATACTGAAGACCGACTTTTTTGGACTAAAACAACATATCAATCAATGGTTTTAATAAAAGATAAAAAATCGAGTGAAGACTTAGAAAAATACTCCTTATTATTACCTTACTTACAAAAAAACCTGCCGGTTGACCCAAAATACATAACAGATATACAAGGCAAATTATCTGATATTATGGTTTACAATGTTATTTATTGTAAAGGATTTTGGAATGCAGGAAGTAAAAAAATAGCCATAACATTACCTAAAGATGGACAAGTTCAATTGAAAGTTGGAAGCAGAAAACTGCAATTTAAAAATGTTATGGAAGCAAAATTTGAGAAAATACTTAAACCTATTAGCGGATTATTAATAGATAAAGAACAACAAAAACATGTTAAATTCCAAGCATTTTTCGAGAATACAATGTTTTACGAAATTGGAAGTGCTTTAGGACTCAACAATACTATAAAAGGAGAAACTGTTCGTAACGCATTAGCCGAAAATTATAACATTATAGAAGAAAGCAAAAATGATATCCTTAGTTTATTTTTTATCACTAAATTATACGAAATGGGTGAATTAAGCCAGGGCGACATAATGGATAATTATGTTACCTATATGGCCGACATATTTCGTTCGGTACGATTTGGAATATCAAATGATCAGGGTGTTGCAAATGTTATGAGATTTAATTATTTCGAAAAAGAAGGTGCTTTTACTCGCGACAAAAAAACAGGAACATATTCAGTAAATTTCGATAATATGAAATCGGCTATGTTAAAACTAGCCGAAGAAATTCTTACAATTCAAGGAGAAGGAGATTATATTGCAGCAAAAAAACTAATTGACCAGAATGGTTATATCAAAGACGATTTACTAAACGATTTATACAGAATACAGTATAAACATATTCCAAAAGATATCTGTTTCATTCAAGGGAAAAGTTTGTTAGACTTGTAATATAATTTATATTAACTCACAATTCATACAATCCGCAACACTTTTGTATGAATATGCGATGAATAGTGGAAACAATGCGATAATCCCGATTTAGAAATACCCAAATTGGGAGTTATTAAAAACTCAAAATTTGTTAGCATTTCTTAATCGCTAAAAATTCGTAAATTTTTTGGGTTAAATAAAAGATGCTGAATTCAGTAGAATTCAGCATCTTTTCTAATATTATTTTTGTTCTTCTTTCTTTTTAGGTTTTTCAAAACCATAAGCAATTCCTTCAATACGATATGATGGTGGCTCGCCAAACCCCCCGACAGATTCCGAGTCGGTAATTAGCACTATCATTCCGCCAATATTTGCAGCTCTTTTCTGCATTCTAATAGTAGCACTTTTTTTTGCATTCTTTTTGCTCTTACTTCCGGCAGAAGAACGCCCCTTAACCTTTCCTAAAGCATATAAACCCTGAACATCACTCTTGTTATCGGTAACAATAACAGTTTTCCAATCTCCAACCTCTATCATCATCAATACAGGTTTATTAAAAACCTCTTTTCTTCCATTGCTAAAAATTATTTTTTGTATTTTCTTTCTAGCAATGGTTTTTGATTCACCTGTTTTTGGATCTTTATATCGTACAGTTGCCGAAGAAATATTTTTCACTTCAACAATCAGTTTTCTCTGACCTAATTTAAAAATAGTATCTAATTTGATAGTCTCTTGAGCAAAAAGCTGAGCAGACAAAACAAAAGATAAAACAATAGTAACAAGCAATCTGGATTTCATAATCAATATCTTTATAATTTATTTAAAAATTCAATTAGTAAAAAGGAATTTGTTTTCTGTAATATTAATAAGCATTAATAGTGACATCAAATAATATACCAAAAATATAGAATTAAATATACCACTAAATATACTAAATCCTTTAAAATTCCATTAACAAAAATACTATTTCTATCATTCTATTCGTTAAGACTTTCTATTAAAAATCTAAATTTGTAGAAAAATTTAGAATGTCTTTTTCTATCAGATTTTTTATTTTTTTATTAGTTTAGTCAATTCTTTTATTACAGAACATCTTAATAAAACACTACAAATTTATAAAAACATAACTAATGAAAATTATATATTCAATTCTTGTATGGCTGTTTATTCTTATATCAATAATAATACTTGCGCCCTTATTCGTCTCAATTTGGTTATTAACAGTTTTTTTCGATAGAAAATTATTTTTACTTTACTTATTCTCTTGTTATTGGGGTTCGCTTTATACTTTACTTAATCCCTTATGGAAAGTAAAAATTACAGGTCGTGAAAAAATATCACTTAAAAAAACAAACATATTTATTTCTAATCATCGATCATACGAAGATGCCATTGTTTTATATCGTATTTTAAAACCTTTTAGATGGATTTCGAAATCGGAAATTTTTTCTATTCCAATTCTTGGTTGGTTTATGACTTTGCGACGAGATATTAAACTAAAAAGAGGAACAACCTCTGGAGTAAGAAAAATGTTTATTGATGCAAAAAAAACTTTATCAGAAGACATTTCTCTTATAATTTTTCCTGAAGGAACACGCTCAAAAACTGGCGAGCTAGGTAAATTTAAACAAGGAGCCTTCAGAATTGCAATAGAAACAGGAATTCCAATAATCCCCATAGTTATTACAGGAACACAAGGAAGCTTATTCAACAAATATGGCATTCTAAAAGGGAAACATACTGTAGAAATAAAAATTCTTGACGAAGTTTCAGTAGAAAATTATTCTGAAACAAATATTAACGATTTAATATCTTTAGTTCATAGTAAAATGAAAAATGAAATTACTGATTTATAGATTATCATAACATCATATTAATTGAATCTTAAATATTTTAAAATATTTATTTACGAAATTATCAACAAGCATAATTTATTGCCTGTTGATAAACTTATTTATCAATATCTATACTTTTAATTATCTTTACAGAAAATTCAACATATGACATCAAAATATTCAGAAGATAGCATTCGTACCTTAGACTGGAAAGAACATATTAGAAAACGACCCGGTATGTACATCGGCAAATTAGGCGATGGATCATCTCAAGACGATGGTATTTATGTTCTTTTAAAAGAAATTCTCGATAATTCAATAGATGAATTTATGATGGGCTTTGGGAAAAAAATCGATATATCAATAACAGATAAAAGAGTTAGTATTCGAGATTATGGAAGAGGAATTCCATTAGGAAAAGTTATTGATGTTGCATCGAAAATGAATACAGGAGCAAAATACGACTCTAAAGTATTTAAGAAATCGGTTGGATTAAATGGGGTTGGAATTAAAGCAGTAAATGCCCTTTCCGAGAATTTTGTTATTGAAGCTTTTCGAGAAGGACAAACAAAAAAAGTAGAGTTTAATTGCGGAAATATAGTTAACGAATACGAAATTTGTTCTACAACTGAAAAAAATGGAACACTAGTATCGTTCATTCCGGACAATAGTACATTTGGCGAATACCATTATATTTCGGAATATGTTGAGAAACTAATTAAAAACTATGCCTACCTTAATTCCGGTTTAGTAATAAATTTTAATGGCGAAAAATTTCAATCGAAAAACGGATTAAAAGATCTTTTATACGAAAACATGAATTCTGAAGGTTTATATCCGATTATTCATTTAAAAGGTGAAGATATTGAAATTGCTATAACCCATGGAAATCAATACGGAGAAGAATATTACAGTTTTGTAAACGGTCAACATACTACTCAAGGAGGATTGCATCTTGCATCGTTTAAAGAAAGCATTGTAAAAACCATTCGCGATTTTTACAAAAAAGACTTCGATCCTTCAGACATACGTACATCAATTATTGCAGCAGTTAGTATAAAAGTTGAAGAACCGGTTTTCGAATCACAAACAAAAACAAAACTCGGTTCAAAAAACATTGCTCCTAATGGACCTTCGGTGCGGAATTTTATTGCAGAATTTATTCGAACAAACCTCGACAATTATTTATACAAAAATTCTGAGACAGCAACTATTCTTCATACAAAAATTATAGAAGCCGAAAAAGAAAGAAAAGCTATATCGGGAATAAAAAACCTTGCTAAAAAACGAGCTAAAAAAGCAAGTTTACATAATAGAAAACTACGCGATTGCCGAATTCATTTTAACACTAAAGGTGAAAAAAACTCTGAATCTGTAATTTTTATTACCGAGGGTGATTCTGCTAGTGGTTCAATTACAAAATCGAGAGATGTAAATACTCAAGCAGTATTTAGCTTAAAAGGAAAACCACTTAATACATATGGACTTACAAAAAAGATTGTTTACGAAAACGAAGAATTCAATCTGCTTCAAGCAGCATTAAACATCGAAGAAGGAATAGATAATATTAGATATAATAAAGTAATAATAGCAACAGATGCCGATGTTGACGGAATGCATATTAGATTACTTCTAATAACCTTCTTTCTGCAATTCTTCCCGGAATTAATAAAAAACGGGCACTTATATATACTTCAAACTCCTTTATTTCGTGTACGTAACAAAAAGGAAACACATTATTGTTATAACAATACAGAAAAAGAAAAAGCAATTAACAAATTAAAATCAAATCCAGAAATTACTCGTTTTAAAGGACTTGGAGAAATATCTCCCGACGAATTTAAACACTTTATTGGAAAGAACATACGACTCGATCCTGTTATATTAAAAAAAGAAGATTCTATAAAACAATTATTATCATTTTATATGGGAAAAAATACACCCGAAAGACAAGAATTTATTGTTAATAATCTACGTATCGAAAAAGAACTTGAAGAAGCTTAAATTTATACGATTGAAAAAAAATTAGAATGAGCATAGAAAATTTAGATAAAGAAGAAAAGTCTGAAAGAGAACACAAAAATGGGGAAATGCAAAAGATAATGCATTTGAAAGGAATGTATAAAGATTGGTTTCTCGATTATGCTTCGTATGTAATATTAGAACGTGCAGTACCTCATCTTAACGATGGACTAAAACCTGTTCAACGCAGAATATTACATGCCATGAAAAGACTCGACGATGGCAGATATAATAAAGTAGCCAACATTATTGGTTATACAATGCAATACCATCCTCATGGTGATGCGTCTATTGGAGATGCTCTAGTACAATTAGGACAAAAAGATTTGCTTATAGATGCTCAAGGAAACTGGGGCAATTCAATGACAGGCGACAGAGCAGCAGCTCCCAGATATATAGAAGCAAGACTTTCTAAATTTGCTCTCGATGTAATATTTAACCCAAAAACTACCGAATGGAAAAAATCGTACGATGGACGAAATAACGAACCTATAACTCTGCCAGTTAAATTTCCCTTATTACTGGCTCAAGGAGTTGAGGGCATTGCAGTTGGATTAGCATCGAAAATATTACCCCATAATTTTAACGAACTAATTGATGCATCTATATTACATCTTAAAGGAAAAGATTTTGATCTTCTGCCTGATTTCCCTACTGGAGGAATTGCTGATGTTAGCAAATATAACAACGGATTACGTGGAGGAGCGATTAAAGTAAGAGCCAAAATAAAAAAACTCGATAAAAAAACCTTAATAATTACTGAGTTACCTTTTAGTAGAACAACACAAAGCTTAATCGATTCTATACTTAAAGCCAACGAAAAGAATAAAATAAAAATTAAAAAAATTGATGATAATACTTCAGAAAATGTTGAGGTATTAATTCACTTAGCACCAGGCACATCTCCCGACAAAATGATCGATGCATTATACGCCTTTACTGATTGCGAAATTTCAATATCTCCTAATGCGTGTACTATCAATGAATCGACTCCAAAATTTATTGGAGTAACAGAAATGCTAAAAATATCGACCGATAATACTATTAAATTATTAAAAAAAGAATTAGAGATTCGCAAATCAGAACTAGAAGAAAGTTGGCATATGTCATCTCTAGAAAAGATATTTATAGAAAATAAAATATATAACGATATTGAAGATTGTGAAACTTGGGAAGAAATAATTCAAACAATAGACAAAGGACTCGACCCATTTAAAAAACTTCTTCTTCGAGAAATAACAAGAGAAGACATTACTAAACTAACAGAGATAAAGATTAAAAGAATTTCGAAATTCGATACAAAAAAAACAGACGAATTTATTAAAGGAATCGAAGACGAAATAGAAAAAGTAAATTACAATCTTGCTAATATTATCAGTTTTACAATTGATTATTACAAGAAAATACGTAAAAAATACGGCGTCGGAAGAGCCAGAAAAACCGAAATAAGAAATCTTGATACAATTGAAGCTACAAAGGTAGTTGTTGCAAACGAAAAGTTGTATGTTAACCGCGAAGAAGGTTTTATTGGTACGTCTCTAAAAAAATACGAATATGTTTGCGATTGTTCCGATATTGATGAGATAATTACTTTCTTAAAAGATGGAAGATATATTATTACAAAAGTTGATGAAAAGATATTTGTTGGAAAAGACATTTTACATATTGCTGTTTATAAAAGAAACGATAAGAGAACTGTATATAATTTAATATATCGCGATGGATTAAACGGCAATATAATGATGAAACGAGCCGCCATCACAGGAATTACCAGAGATAAAGAATACACCATAACCAAAGGAACAGAAGGCTCGAAAATATTATACCTTAGTGCGAATCAAAATGGAGAAGCCGAAATATTAAAAATCTATCTCCGTCCCAAACCTAGATTGAAAAAGACAAGTATTGAACTCGATTTTAGCGAATTGGCAATCAAAGGTCGTCAGGCTATAGGAAACATCTTTACTAAGCACGCAATACATCGTATTGTTTTAAAAGAAGAAGGAGAATCAACTTTAGGAGGTAGAAAAATATGGTTCGACGATAGCATTTTAAGATTAAATGTTGATGGAAACGGAAAATATCTTGGAGAATTTAGTGGGAACAATAAAATCCTTGTTATTACAAAATCCGGAAAATTTAGAACCACATCTTTCGATTTAAGTAATCACTACGAAAAAGATATAGAGATAATTGAAAAATATGTTCCCGAAAAAATATTCTCTGCTGTATATTACGAAGCCGATTTAGAATATTATTATGTTAAACGATTTAAAATAGAAGAAACAAACACATTAGCGAGCTTTATTGGCGAAAACGAAGAATCGCTTCTAATAAATATTACTGAAGTTGAATATCCTCGTTTCGAAGTTGTTTTTGGAGGCAATCATAGTCATAGAGAAAATGAAATAATTGAAGTTGCCGACTTTATTGGAATAAAAAGCTACAAAGCCAAAGGTAAAAGATTATCGAACTATGAGGTAGAAATTGTAAAAAATCTCGAACCTTTAATTAAAGATGTTCAAACGGAAGAAATAACTGATAACAACGACTCTAATGATTTAGATGATGATAAATCGCAAATGAGTTTAGATATGTAATACAAAACTAGCTATGATTATTTACATTATAGGTTTTATGGGCTGTGGCAAATCAACTGTTGGTAAAAAAATAGCAACAAAAATTAATTATCCCTTTATCGATCTTGATACATTAATAGAAAACGAGCAGAATAAACCAATAGCAACATTGTTAGATCCTGAAAATGAATTCAAATTTCGAAAAATGGAAAAAGAAGCATTACACTCTATTTCTGACACAAACAAAAACCTTGTTGTTTCTACAGGAGGTGGCACCCCTTGTTTTTTCGATAATATTAATTATATGAATTCAATTGGGCAAACAATATATCTTGAAGCCGGCATACCTTTAATTTTTGATAGATTAAAAAATTCAAAAACAGTTCGACCTTTAATTAAAAATAAAACACAAGCAGAAATTTACGATTATATTGAACAATTATTAAAAGAACGTAAAAAATTCTACAAACAAGCAAAATATAAGATTGATGCTCGAAGCGTTAAAATTAATCAGATAGTTGATTTCTTAGGATTCCAATAAACAAAATCTATAATATATCTTTGCATATTCGAATAGGTAGATAGTACATAACAAAAGTTATAAAAACAAATAAATTACATTAATTTAGGAATACCTTAAATCCGCAAGTAAATTTCATTAAAAATATCCAATCAACTATGTAAT
>CAZDCZ010000076.1:0-13668 GCA_964504155.1 uncultured Bacteroidales bacterium
ATGATATTAGAAAAGGACTAGAGAATGCTTGTGGGTGGTATTGGGAGAATTTAAAATAATTTAGTATGAAAGGAATAGTTTTAGCGGGAGGTAGTGGAACAAGATTATATCCTATTACTAAAGGAGTATCGAAACAATTACTTCCAATATACGATAAACCAATGATATATTATCCATTATCTGTATTAATGTTAGCAGGTATTAGAGAAATATTAATAATTTCTACACCTGAAGATTTACCTGGTTTTGAAAGACTATTAGGAGATGGTAGTGATATTGGTGTTAATTTAACTTATGCAGAACAACCGTCTCCTGATGGATTAGCTCAAGCATTTATTATTGGTGAAGATTTTATCGGAGATGATGATGTTTGTTTAGTATTGGGGGACAACATTTTTTATGGGCAAAGTTTTGGTTCTATTCTTAATGAATCAGTTCGATTAGTTGAAGAAGAAAAGAAATCAACTGTTTTTGGATATTATGTTAAAGATCCGCAAAGATATGGTGTTGCGGAATTTGATGATAATGAAAATGTAATTAGTATAGAAGAAAAACCTGATAGTCCAAAATCGAATTATGCAGTTGTAGGATTATATTTTTATCCCAATTCTGTTGTTAATATTGCTAAAAATATTAAGCCATCGGATAGAGGAGAATTGGAAATTACAACAGTTAACCAAGAATATTTATCTCAAAATAGTTTGAAAATTAAATTGCTTGGACGCGGATTTGCTTGGTTAGATACAGGGACTCACGATTCTTTGTCAGAAGCATCTAATTTTATTGAAACTATTGAAAAAAGGCAAGGATTAAAAATTGCTTGTTTAGAAGAAATTGCTTTTAAAATGGGATATATTAATCGAAAGCAATTGTTACAACTTGCAGAGCCTTTAAAAAAGAATCAATACGGACAATATTTAATTGATATAGCTAAGTAATGAATTTTATAAAAACAGAAATTCCTGAAGTTGTTGTTATTGAGCCAACAGTATTTGGAGATGAGAGAGGTTATTTTTTTGAATCATTTTCGAAAAAACAATTTGATGATAATATTATAGAAACTGAGTTTGTACAAGATAATGAATCGAAATCGAGTTATGGAGTATTGCGAGGACTGCATTATCAGTTGCCTCCTTTTGCACAGTCTAAACTTGTGCGAGTAATAGAAGGTAAAGTTTTGGATGTTGCTGTAGATATACGTAAAGGTTCTCCTACATTTAGTAAGTATATTGCCGTAGAGTTATCATCCGACAATAAAAAACAAATGTTTATTCCGCGTGGTTTCGCTCATGGTTTTGTTGTGTTAAGCGATAAAGCTATTTTTGCTTATAAAGTAGATAATATTTATAATCGTGATTCTGAGGGTTCTTTTAAATATAATGATACTGAATTAAACATCGATTGGAAAATTAAATCTGAAAATATTCAGTTATCGCAAAAAGATAAAGAAGCTATAGATTTTAAAGCTGCTGTTTTGTTTAATTATAATGAAAAATTGTATTAATGCAGAATTTTAATATTCTTATTACTGGTGCTAATGGTCAATTAGGCTCTGAATTTAGAGAGATTGCTGAAATTCAAAGTTTGCACACTTTCTTTTTTACTGATGTAGATGATTTAGATATTACAGATTTTATTGCTGTTAATAAATATATTATTGAAAATAATATTGACATAATAGTTAACTGTGCTGCTTATACTGCTGTTGATAAAGCTGAAGAAGAAGTAGAGATTGCAGAAAATATTAATGTATTAGGTCCTGAAATATTAGCAAAATCTGCTAATATAAATTCTTGTAAACTAGTACATATTTCTACCGATTATGTTTTTGATGGAAGTAAAAATATGCCATATACAGAAGATGACATTGAAAAACCAATTGGAGTGTATGGAGCTACCAAGTACAAAGGAGAGCAAGCTGTAATTGCTATAAATGCAGAGGCTGTAGTTATTCGAACTTCGTGGCTATATTCTTCTTTTGGGAATAATTTTGTTAAAACCATGTTGAAATTTGGTAAAGAAAGAGAATCTGTAAATGTAATCTGCGATCAAGTGGGAACGCCGACTTATGCTAAAGACTTAGCTGTTGCAATTTTAAAAATCTTAGATTCAGGTAATAAAATTAATAGAAAGCGTTCAGTATATCATTTTTCGAATCAAGGAGTGATATCATGGTATGATTTTGCTGTTAATATAATGGAGCTTGCTAAACTTGATTGTAAAGTAAATGCAATCGAAACAAAAGATTATCCATCAAAAGTTGTACGACCTTTTTATTCTGTATTAAATAAAGCAAATATGATTAAGGATTTTAATTTAGAAATTCCATATTGGAAAGAATCTTTAAAAGATTGCATTAATAAACTAAATAATTAAATATATGAAATCTATTTTAGTAACCGGTGGAGCAGGATTTATTGGAGCTAATTTTGTCCCTTATTTTATCAAGAAATATCCTGAATACCATATAATAAATCTTGATTTGCTTACTTATGCAGGTAATTTATCTAATTTGAAAGAAATAGAAGATAATAAAAGATATACTTTTGTAAAAGGAAATATTTGTAATAGAGAATTAATTGAATTTTTATTTGAAACATATGATATACGCGGAGTTATTCACTTTGCAGCAGAAAGCCATGTTGATAATTCAATTTCAGGTCCCGAAGTGTTTATTAAAACTAATATTAATGGAACATTTACTTTATTAGATGTAGCTAGAAAATTTTGGATGAACTCACCTTTTGAATTTAAAAAAGGATATGAGAATTGTAGGTTTCATCATATATCAACCGATGAAGTGTATGGAACTTTGGGGAAAACTGGTTTGTTTGAAGAAACTACGCCATATTCACCTAATTCTCCATATTCAGCTGCAAAAGCATCTTCTGATTTTATTGTAAGGGCATATCATCACACCTATGGAATGAATGTTACAACCAGTAATTGTTCTAATAATTATGGTACAAAACAACATAATGAGAAATTAATACCTGTAATTATTCGCAAAGCATTACAAGGAGAAGATATCCCAATTTATGGGGATGGTAAAAATATACGAGATTGGTTATATGTGTTAGATCATTGTAAAGGTATTGATATTGTATTTCATAAAGGAATTGCTGGTGAGACGTATAATATTGGTGGCAGAAACGAAAAAACTAATTTAGAAATAGTAAATCATATTTGTGAGTATTTAGATAATAAAAATGCAAAGCCATCTGGTTCATATAAAGATCAAATTACTTTTGTAGAGGATAGGGCAGGTCATGATAGAAGATATGCAATTGATGCAAGTAAAATAGAAAATGAATTAGATTGGAAAGCCGATGAAGATTTTGTAAGTGGAATTGAAAAAACAATAAATTGGTATGTATAAGTAAATTTCTTTTGTAAAATTCTAGGTTTAAAATAATATACATAAAGAAAATAGGTATAAATAAATTTATAAAATCATAGTAATAACTACAAACATCTATAAAAATTAGTTTGCTGATATTTTTAATTTTAAAAATTAATGAGTTTAAGAAATGATATATTAAAAGTTAGTGGATCTAATATAGTTGTTCTTCTTTCTAGTATTATAAATGGATTTGTTTTACCTGCAGTCCTTTCAATAGATGATTATTCAAAACTAAAAACGTATACATTATATGCAAGTTTCATTGGATTTCTTCATTTAGGATTCGTTGACGGAATAAATATTAAATATGGTGGCAAGGTTATAGATGATGTATCATCAAAAGAATTTAATTATTTTCATAATTTTTTTGTAGTATTTCAATTTCTGATTGTTTTATTTGTTTTTACAATAGGTATAATTAATAAAAACACAATATTAATTTTTATTGGATTAACAATTCTACCATTAAATTTAAAATCATTATTTCTTTTTTTCTATCAAGCTATAGGAAATTTTAAATTGTATTCTCAGTTAGCAATTATTGCTCCATTAGTTAGTATATTTATAACTTTATTACTTGTTTTGCTTAAAGTTACGACTTACGAATATTATATATTGGCTAGTATTATAGGATATGTTCTTGCAGTTGTTTATATAGAGAATAAAATAAAAATAGTAAAGTTATCTTTTAATTTGCCAACTTTTAAGAATGGCAGATTTATGCTAAGAACAATATTTTACTCTGGTTTTTTTATAATGCTGGGAAATACTTTATTTGTTATATTTTTTAATATAGGAAGATGGATGTCGAAGTTGTTTATGTCAAATGTTGATTTTGCAATTTATTCTTTTGGTATGTCTTTAATTGGTTTTATAACAATTTTTATTAATGCTGTTACTCAATCTTTTTATCCTCACTTATCGAGAAATTATACTGATGAATTAATATCAAGATATAGAAACTTATTTCTTGTGATTGGAAGCTTTTCTATAATTGGATATTTTTTTATTGTTGTAATTGTTGAAAATTTTATTTCGAAGTATAATGAATCTTTAATTCTTACTGGTATATTAATAACTACTATTCCTGGGGTTTTAATAGTGAAATCTTTATATGTAAATCTTTATAAAGTATTAAAAAAGGAACGACAATTTCTGTTTGATATATCAAAAATGCTCTTAATAGCAATATTGCTTAGTGCAATAATTTTTTATTTTAATAGAAATACTATAAGTATTGCAATATCAGCAGTTATTTCAATTTATTTGTGGATTATATTTCCTCCTTCCTTTATAAGAATTTCAATAAAGGAAAGAATTAGGGAATTTTGTTATCTCTGTTTAATAATTGGAGGATTTATTATAATTATAATGTTAGATATAGTTATGTCAATACAAATATTAATTACAATTCTATTAATATTTGTTATAAATTTTATTTTTTATAAAAGAGTTATAAATGAATTAATTGCTCGATTAAGGAATACTATGAAAAAGATTTTTTAATATAAATTTTGAAAGAAATTATTCCATGATATATTTAATTATAATAGTTTTATTAGTGTTTTTTTCTTTTATATATGATTTTTCGAATTTAAAAGGGGGCGAAAAACTATTCTATAATTTAATGTGGTTTATTTTTGTCTTACTTTTTGGTTTAAGATACAGAGTAGGCGGAGATACTATTAATTATATGATTGTTTATGATTCAATGCCTACTATTAGTGAACTAATTAAACATGGATTTAGAATAGGAAAGCTTCAACCTCTATGGCAAATATTATGTGCATTTGCAAAATCAATTCATCCCGATTTTGTGGTCTTGCAAATTATTCATGCTATAATTGTGAATACAATTATATTTAAATTTATAAAAGCAAACACAAAATATTACTTTACAGGAATTTTACTATATTTTCTATATTATAGTTTTTATTTTAATGTTGAAATTCTTAGAGAGTCATTGGCCATTTCATTTTTTCTTTTAAGTTTAAATTCTTTCTTAAGAAAAAAATGGTTTATCTATTATATTTGGGTTACTATTTCCTTTTTATTCCATTATTCAGCTATAATATTGTTTGTAATACCATTGTTTCATTCTTTAAAGCTGAATAGAAAAACTTTTATCTTACTAATAAGTTATTTTGTCTTTGGTCTTATTATTTCAAAATATTTTGTAATGATTTTGGATTCTTTTCATAGTGGAGATGGCATAATTGATAGTATAAGAACTTATTTAGATTATAAATTTACAATATTTGGTGTCATTTCTGTTTTGTTATTGTACATAGTGTTACCAAGTTCTGTATATTATTTATCAAAAAAAATATTTAAAATAGAATCAAAATATTATGTATTTCTTGGGTTTTATGTAGTTGTTGGATGCTCAATAAGTTACTTTTCTATATTTTTTAGATTTGTTAATTATTTTACACCAATTCTTTGTCTGTTTATTACTGAAATCTTACATTTGTTATTTAGGCAAAAAGGGATATTACGTTTGAGGCTTCTTGTTACAATGATATTATTTTTAATGATATCGAGTGTTTTTATGAAACGTTATTTTACTGATACAAGTGAATTTGCAAATGGAACAAGATGGTATTCCCGTTGGTATCCATATGTTTCGGTATTTAATAAGAAACTAGATATTGATAGAGAAAGATTACAAGAAGGTATAAAAAATAAAGAATTATAGAAAGATGAGTAAATTAAATATAGCATATGCATGCAATGAAGCTTATATTTCTCATACAGGAATATCTATGTTGTCGTTATTTGATAATAATAAGAGTTTTGATGAAATAAGTGTTTATTTTATTGCAAAAGATGTTTCAGATGAATCTATTTTGTTGCTAAAGGATATAGCTACAAAGTATCATAGAAATTTTATTGTTATTCCTTTTGAAAGTATAACTCAAAGATTAGAAATTAATACTTTAGGACGTCATATTGAGACTATATATGCAAAATTATTTTTTGCTCAGATTGAAGAAATAGATAAAATTTTATATATAGATAGTGATACTATTATTAATGATTCATTAGTAGAATTGTGGAATATTGATATTTCAGATTATTTGGTTGCAGGTGTAGAAACATATACTGTAGATGCAAAGGTAAAACTAGGCCTTAGTAGTAAAGATAATTTTATTAATGATGGTGTTGTATTATTAAATTTAAAACAGTTTAGAAAACTTAATATAGAAGATGAGTTTGTTAGAAGAATAGCTTATTTTAATGGGAATCCTCCTGTATTAAGCGAAGGAATTATAAATTTTGTATGTAAGGGGAAAATTTTATCCATACATCCAAGATATAATCTTTTGAGTGGTTTGTTTAAATATAAGAAGAATATTTTTTCGAATATGAACAATTATTATTCCAAAGAAACAATAAAAGATGCTATAAAGAAACCTGTTATTATTCATTATTTATCGGCTTTTTATAATCGACCTTGGGATTTAGATTGCACACATCCTTTAAAAGAAAAGTATATGTATTATAAATCCTTGTCGTATTGGAAGGATTTGCCTTTTAAAGATGGAAAATTAAGTTTTCGTTTGAGAGTGATTAAAATATTGTATAATATTTTCCCTAATACATTATTAAATTATTTTAGATATTTATTAAAAAAAAGAAATTAATCTTTATTTATAGTTTTATGTTCAAAAATAAAATACTTTTAATTACAGGTGGAACTGGTTCGTTTGGTAATGCTGTACTGAATAGATTTTTAAATACAGATATTAAAGAAATCAGAATTTTTTCTCGTGATGAGAAAAAACAAGATGATATGCGGAATAAATTTAAGAATTCTAAACTTAAGTTTTATATCGGAGATGTACGAAATTATGATAGTATAGAAAATGCTATGCGTGGTGTTGATTATTTATTTCATGCAGCAGCACTTAAACAAGTGCCTTCTTGTGAATTTTTTCCTTTAGAAGCAACTCAAACTAATGTTATTGGTACCGGAAATGTTATTCGTGCGGCTGTAAAAAGTAAAGTAAAGAATGTAGTTTGTTTAAGTACAGATAAGGCTGCCTATCCAATTAATGCTATGGGAATTTCTAAGGCATTAATGGAGAAAGTAATAGTTGCAGAATCGAGAAATGTACCCGAAGAAGAAACAACAATTTGTTGTACTCGTTATGGAAATGTTATGGCTTCCAGAGGTTCTGTAATACCTCTTTTTATAAATCAAATTAAAACAGGACAAGATTTAACAATTACTGATCCTAAAATGACTCGTTATCTTATGTCGTTGGATGAAGCTGTAGATTTGGTTTTGTTTGCTTTTAAAAATGGAAAACAAGGTGATTTATTTGTACAAAAAGCTCCGGCTTCAACAATTGAAGATTTAGCTAATGCAGTTAAAAGCATAATGAATTCCGATTCCAAAATTAGAATTATAGGAACACGTCATGGAGAAAAATTGTACGAAACACTTTGTACTCGAGAAGAAATGATGAGAGCTGAAGATATGGGAGAGTTCTACCGTATTCCTGCTGATAATAGAGATTTAAATTATGGTAAGTATTTTACAAAAGGAGATGTTGTAACATCAGCATTGGAAGATTATAATTCGCATAATACCAGACAATTATCGATAGATGAAATTAAGAAAAAGCTACTTTCTTTGGAATATATTCAAAGCGAACTAGAAAAATAAAAGTATAATAATAAGTAATTATTTGTGAACAATAAAAAATAGAAAATTGTAATTTATTGTTTAAAAATAATTTGAAATATAAAATGTAGGTAAAAAATATTTGCTAATGATTAATGTGGGAATAACAGGACAGACAGGTTTTATTGGCTCTCATCTTTTTAACCAATTAAATCTTTATCCCGAAGAATTTAAAACAATAGAGTTTAAGGATATTTATTTTGCTAACCCTAATCAATTAAAAGAGTGGGTAAAAAAGTGTGATGTAATTGTTCATTTAGCAGCAATGAATCGTCATAATAATCCTGAAGAATTATATAAAACTAATATTAATTTAGTAAATAACTTAGTAGAGGCAATGAAAAAATGTGATTCGAAAGCACATTTAATCTTTTCATCTTCAACACAGGAAAATAGAGATAATTTTTATGGCAAATCTAAAAAAGAAGGAAGAGAAATATTATACAATTTTTCTGTTGAAAATAATTCTATTTTTTCAGGTCTAGTTATACCAAACGTTTATGGTCCATTTGGTAATCCATATTATAATTCTTTTATTGCAACTTTTTCTTATCAATTAACTCACAACGAACAGCCGGTAATTGCTGTGGACGGTAATGTAAAATTAATTTATGTAGGAAATCTTTGTAGATTTATTATAAATAGAATAAGGGAATGTAATAAAAGAGAAAAAGATGTAACAATGAAGTCTGTTGCTGTTCCTCACGATTTTGAGAAGAAAGTTTCTGAAATATTAAATTTATTAGAAAGATATAAGGAGCAGTATTATCACGATAGTATAATTCCCAAATTGAATAATATAGATGAGATAAATCTTTTCAATACCTTTCGAGCATATATGGAACACGAAAACAGGTATCCGGTTAAACTTACTAAACATACCGATTCTAGAGGTTCATTTGTCGAAACAATTCGTTTAGGTGTAGGCGGGCAAGTATCGTTTTCTACTACAGTACCTGGAATAACAAGAGGAAATCATTATCATACTCGAAAAATAGAACGATTTACTGTAATTAAGGGTAAAGCATTAATTCAGCTAAGAAGAATTGGTAGTAAAGAAATTTTGAATTTCGAATTAGACGGTAATGAACCATCATTTGTTGATATGCCAATTTGGTATACTCACAATATAAAGAATATTGGCGATGAAGAGTTGTATACTATTTTTTGGATAAATGAACAGTTTAATCCGGAAGATTCTGATACCTATTTTGAGAAGTGTAAAACGAAATAAAATGAAAAAGCTTAAAGTTATTACTGTTGTAGGCACGCGTCCCGAAATTATAAGATTATCGCGAGTACTCTTAAAATTAGATGAGACAAAAAGTATTGAGCATATTTTGGTTCATACAGGACAAAATTATGATTATGAATTAAATGAAGTTTTTTTTAAAGATTTAGGATTACGTAAACCTGATTATTTTTTGAATGCTGCCGGAGGTAATGCTACAACAACTGCAGGACAAATTTTAATTAACATTGACCCTGTTTTAGAAGATGTTAATCCGGATGCTTTTTTAGTTCTTGGTGATACAAATTCTTGTTTGGGAGCTATAGCTGCAAAAAAAAGAAAAATTCCTATTTTTCATATGGAAGCCGGAAATCGTTGCTTCGATCAAAGAGTTCCTGAAGAAACCAATAGAAAAATAGTTGACCATATAAGTGATATTAATCTTACGTATAGCGATATTGCCAGAGAGTACTTATTACGTGAAGGTCTTTCTGCTGATAGAATAATAAAAACAGGGTCTCCGATTTATGAAGTGCTTCAAGCTTACAGCAAACAAATTGATGCTTCAGATATTCTTTCTAAATTGGGTTTGAAGAAAGGTAATTTTTTTGTGGTTTCGGCACATCGCGAAGAAAATATCAATTCTGAGAATTTTATTAAATTGGTAGAAATGTTGAATACAATTGCAGAGACTTATGCTTTACCTGTTATTGTATCGACACATCCTCGTACTAGAAATAAAATTAATGAAACAGGAGTTAAATTTAATTCTTTAATTCGATTAATGAAACCTCTAGGTTTTCATGATTATAATCATTTACAGAAGAATGCAAAAGCTGTTTTGTCTGATAGTGGAACGATATCAGAAGAATCGTCAATTATGAATTTCCCGGCTTTGAATATTCGTGAAGCACACGAACGCCCCGAAGCTATGGAAGAAGCTTCGGTTATGATGGTAGGAATGAATATAGAAAGAATTATGCAGGCATTATCAATACTAGATATTCAAAAAACCGGAGAAGATAGGACTTTGCGCCAAGTTTGTGATTATTCAATGCCAAATGTTTCTGATAAAGTAGTTCGTATTATTCTTTCTTATACCGATTATGTAAATCGAGTAGTTTGGTCGGAATAAATTGTAAAAAATCAAACACAGAATGGAGAAAAAGTATATAATTTATGTAGGTGGATTTATTTTGCCAGATGGGAATGCTGCCGCTCATAGGGTACTGGCAAATGCTAAGATATTAAGAAACTTAGGTTATGAAGTTGTTTTCTTAGGAAATCAAAAATTAAATGTATTGAAAACTCATGATTTAATTTTGAATGAAAAAATTGTTGATGGGTTTAAATCTTACACTATCATTTATCCAACTTCATTTAAAAGCTGGATACATCATTTATATTCTATTAAAGAATTGAAAAAAATAATAAAACATATAGGAAGTACTAATGTATATGGTATAATTGCCTATAATTATCAGGCTTTGGCTTTAAAAAACTTAGTGCAATTATGTAAGAAGTCTAAAATTAAACTTATTGCAGATTGTACCGAATGGCAGGTAGTTAAACGAAAAAGTATTTTGATTTCTTGGATAAAAAATATGGATACTTTTTATAGAATGAAAATTCTGCATAAAAAACTTGACGGATTAATTGCTATAAGTTCTTATTTATTTGATTATTATAAATTACGAATGAAAAATGTTTTATTGTTACCGCCTCTTGTTGACTTAAATGATGATAAATGGAAAAACAAAACACAAAACATAGACAAAAAATGCAAACTAATTTATGCAGGAAGTCCGGGAACAGGAAGTAAAGATAGAGTAGATAAAGTATTAAAGGCTTTATCAAAAATAAAATATCAAAATCCAATAAGTTTTATGCTTACCATAGTTGGAATTACAAAAGAACAATATATAAATAATTTTGGTAACGATTCTTTACCTACAAATCTTGAAGAAGAATTAATCTTTAAGGGGAGAATATCGCATGCAGATACAATAAAAGCTACACAAAATTCTGATTTTACAATATTCTTACGTGATAACAATCTAATAACCATGGCAGGTTTTCCTACAAAATTTGTGGAATCTATATCCTGTGGAATACCTGTTCTTACAAATTCATCAAGTAATATAATAGATTATCTCGAGAAAGGATCTTTTGGGTTTTTATTAGATATATCTTCAGAAAATTTGCTTGTTGATTCTTTGTATAAAGCTATTAGTCAATCGCAGGAAGAAGTAAATGAAATGAAAAAACAATGTGAGTTATCTAATCTTTTTGATTACCATTCATATCAAAATGACATGCATAATTTTATGAATCAACTTAGTTATTCGTAAAAAGTAATTTAATCATAGATATAATCTATTATAAATGAAAAAATTATATGATAATATTGTTTAATAAAATTTGAAAATAAAAATAATGACAAATCATATAAAATTAGTAAGAATAACGACTATTTCACGTTCTTTAAGTGGTTTACTTAAAGGTCAATTTAGTTTTATGTCTCAGTATTTTGATGTAATTGCTATTTCTGGTGGAGGTATTGAACTAGAAAAAGTAAGAAAAGAAGAGGGAGTAAGAGTCGCAAGTGTTAAAATGGAAAGAGATATATCTTTAATTAGAGATTTTATATCATTAATAAATTTAATTAAATTATTTTTAAAGGAAAAGCCCGAAATTGTGCATACTCATACTCCTAAAGCAGGTCTTTTAGGAATGATTGCAGCTTGGTGTGTTAGGGTTCCTGTAAGAATACACACTGTAGCAGGTCTTCCGTTGATGGAAAAATCTGGTTTTAAAAAAAGAATTTTAAACTTAATGGAGAAAATAACCTATAAATGTGCACATAAGGTATATCCAAATTCATTAGGACTTAAAAAATACATTCTTGAGAATAATTTAACAAAAGGCAATAAGCTGCAGGTTATTGGGAATGGTAGTTCAAATGGAATTAATTTATCGTATTATGATTCTAATCGTATTTCAGATGAATTAGCAAATAACACACGACGTAATTTGGGTATTGCTCCTGATGATTTTATTTTTATTTATATTGGACGAGTTGTAAAGGATAAAGGTGTTGAAGAATTAATTACTGCTTTTAAAAAGCTAAGCGATGAATATTCTCATATAAAATTGCTTATTTTGGGGAAATATGAAGAAGAGTTAGACCCAGTTTCTGATTATGTGAAAGATACTATTAATACCAATGAAAATATAATTTTTACAGGATTTCAAGCAGATATAAGACCTTTTTTAAAAGTTGCTACTGTATTAGTTCATCCAAGTTATAGAGAAGGGTTTCCTAATGTGGTTATGCAAGCCGGAGCAATGAACATTCCAAGTATTGTTACTGATATTAATGGAAGTAATGAAATAATAAAAGATAAAGTAAATGGTTTTATTATTCCACTAAAGAATGAACTAGCTCTTTTTGAAAAGATGAAATATTTATATAAAAATCAAGATATTTTGTTTAACTTAAAAAGTTGTTGTAGAGAAATGATTGCAAACAGATATGAACAATCGTTTGTTTGGAATGAAATTTTGAAAGAGTATAAGGCTTTTGAAGAATTATTAGATTAGTATTTATTTAATATTGTATTAGTAGATGATAGAAAAGTTATTAATGTATATTAAACATCATTTTAGTGTAATATGGAGTTTGATTGATTTTGCGAATCGTGCTATTTTGGATTTATTTTATCGTAAAAAAATAAAATTAGTAAAAAAACAATATTCTGAATTGTGCAATATTGGAGTCTTTTCGTTTAAATTATTAACACCTGATGATGTTGATAGTTTAAAAAAATTATTTCTTAGCATGAATAAAGAATATCTAAAATATTTTAAGCCACATAAAACAGATCGGAAATCTTTAAGTAAGATTATTAATAATAAAAGTTTTATTCCTTTAGGATTTTTTTATAAGGAAGAGTTAATAGGTTATTTTTTCTTAAGATTGTTCTGTAATAAAAGGGCATTTATTGGCAGATTAGTTTCTGAAAAATATAAAGGTAAAGGGATTGCAAAGAAAATGGCTGAGGTTTTGTATCAAATTTCTGATATAATAGGATTTAATGTGTATTCTACAATATCGAAAAATAATATTGCTTCATTAAAGTCTCATGCATCAGTTAGAGAATACACTATAATTAAAAAGTTGCCTAACGATTATTTATTAATAAAATTTGACAATAATGAAGTTGCTATTTGACAAAATTATTTCTTTTTTTGGTTTAATAATATTGTTTCCGGTATTTTTAATGATTAGCGTTTTAATAAAAATTAGAATGCCGGGATCGGTTTTATTTAAACAAAAGC
>CAZDCZ010000077.1:0-13639 GCA_964504155.1 uncultured Bacteroidales bacterium
TTTCGTTTATGCTTACTGTTTGGTTTTCGGTAATTGTAATTGTTTTGCTTATTGTACCATAGCCTTGTTTTTCGAGAGTAAGTATGTAATTGCCTATTAAAAGGTCTTTTAAAGTATTTGGTGTTGTACCATAGTTTTTACCGTTTAATTTTATTGTGGCATCAAATGGTGTACTTGTAATATCAACTTTTCCAGATTTTGCCTGTACATGCAAACTAAGATTTACTGTTTCACCAGCTGTAAATTCCTGTTGTTTTTTGTCGCTGTAATGTTTGTTTTTTCGTGCTTCGAAAGTATGTAATCCCGGATTTAATCGTTCTGTAATCGAGCCATTCCCTTTCTTTATATCATCGATATAAATATCGGCTTCGGGTGTGGTGTTTATATTTATGCTCGCAAAATTAGGTTCTAAATCAACACTTAAAGTGGTAGTTTGGCCATCGCTTATTGTAAAATCAATGGTTTTAGGTTTAAACATTACTTTTTTAACAGAAAGCCTGTGTTTACCAGTTAATAATTGCTGCGATGTATATGGTGTACTATTAGTTGTTTTTCCATCAATTTCAACATAAGCACCCTGTTCGGGTGTTGTATTAATTTTTATATAGCCAAAATTAGGTTTTAGCTTAGCTGTTAAATTAGTACGTTCTTCATCTGTTAATTTAAACTTACCTGCTTCGCTATGGTACATGCTTTTTTCAATTCGATAATTATAACTACCTACTTCCATTTTTACTTGGTATGGTGTAACACCAACGTATTGTTCGTTAATAAACACGTCAGCAACATTTGGCTTCGAAGTAATTACAACCCATTGTGTAGGCACTTCGTATTCTTCAACTATGGTTGTTACTTTAGCTGTGGTTAAAACCATTTCGTAAACAGTTGCTTCTTTAATTGGAACTGGATAAATGTAATCTCTTAACATTCCTAATTGAGAATGTTTAATGGTAAGTCTCTTTGCACCATGTGGAACGTACAACCAGTATTCACTGGTTTTAAAATCAGTTTTAACTATCCCAAGTGCATCACCTTCCCAAACAAAACCCTGTTCAGTAGTTACTACTTTAATAATGGCACATTTTTCTCCGTTTTGGTCTTCTTTAGGTTTGTTTATTCGTGCATCCATATCGTTTTGCAACATACGAAAACTTTTTACTGATATGTTTTGGGAATACAAATATGTTGATATTACATTAAGTATTACAAACACAATAAATTTAAACTTCATAAATAGATAATTTACAAGATAATTTCAATAAAGTTTAAAGATAATAAATTTTATTAGAATTAATTTTGATTATAGAATTTAATGATTGTCAGCTTTTTAACATACACTTTACTAACTAAACCAAAAATCATTTTTTTTACCCCGACCCTAAAGGGAGTAATTGATTTTCTTCACACCTTTAGGGATGGGGCAATGAAGAAAATCAAGCGGCAAGTTCTGTCAAAAAGCGGATATACAATTAAAATTTTATATCGAATGTAGTTGTCATTTTCTTTATGTTATTTTTTATAAAAACCTACATTGAGAAAACATCTCATTAAATTACAAAAAATAATACATTAAACTATTTCGGACATATTAATTCTTGCTATTTTCTATACTACAAAACATCAAGTAATTCGGGCACATCAACATAATCTGATTTCCAAAAATCGTTCATATCCTCGATAAAATACCGTTCTATTCGCCTGTATTCATATATTCCTACTCTTCAATATATGAAGCAAAAGAAGAACCAAATCGCCACATACTCAAAGAATTAAAATAAATTAATTTAAGATAAACAAGAAATCTACTCTTCGTGGGGAGGAAATTGCTGTATGTCGATTAAAATATTTTTTCACATTTATTTATTATACTTTTCGACATAATAAAATTAAAAATTAACCTAAACTTATTAATTATGAAAAGAATTTTTACCCTACTAATTCTTACTCTATTTATTAGTGCATCGACATTTGCACAAGAAGTAGAAAAGGAATTACTAGACCGCAATGGTTACCCAACATTTGTGAAATTTGACACAAAAAAACAAGCAGTTTCAAAATCCGAAACGAAAACTATTTTAGCTAATCTTTTTAATTTTAGCAAAAATGATGAGTATAAAACTTTAAGATCTGAAAAAGACCAAGTAGGTTTTACTCACGAAAGATTCCAACAATATTACAAAGGAATAAAAGTTGAGAATGGAATTTACATTGTACATAGTCGTAACGATGTAATTGAATCTTTAAATGGCGAGTATAAATTAATAAAAGAAATTAATACAACTGCCAACATCTCAATTGAAGAAGCAACAAAAAAAGCAAAAGCTTTTGTTAATGCTAAAGAGTACATGAGTGAAAACAAATCGATGCGCTATAAACCTGAGTTAGTTGTTGTAGCTCATGATTATGGCAAACATCCAAAAGCTGTTCATGAAATGGTACTAGCTTATAAAATTGATGTTTATGCAACACAACCATTAAGTAGAGCATTTATTTATGTTGATGCTCAAAATGGAAAAATTGTTCATATTAACACATTAATAAAAAATGCTGTTGAGACAGGAAGTGCTGACACTCGTTACAGTGGAACAAAAAATATTACAACTGATAGTTATAACGGATCATATAGATTAAGAGATTACTCTCGAGGAGACGGAATTATTACTTACGATTGTAATACTTCAACAAATTATTCAAGCGCTGTTGATTTTACTGACTCTGATAACAATTGGACTTCAGCAGAATACGACAATTCTGCAAAAGATAATGGTGCACTTGACGCACATTGGGCAGGAATGAAAACTTATGATTACTGGCAAGACGTTCATGGAAGAAATAGTTTTGATGGAAATGGGGCATTAATGAAAACTTATGTACATTTCGATAGCAACTATGATAATGCATACTGGAATGGATCTGTTTTCACTTTTGGCGATGGATCCTCTTTCGATATCCTAACATCACTTGACGTTTTTGGTCACGAATTCGGTCATGCAGTTTGTTCATATACTGCTGATTTAACTTATAGTTCAGAATCAGGTGCATTAAATGAAGCCTTTAGCGATATATGGGGATGTGCGATTGAATTCCGTTATGCTCCGGAAAAAGATAATTGGCAAATGGGTGAAGATATTGGTTCTGCTTTGCGTTCAATAAGCGATCCTAAATCAAAAGGACTACCTGACACCTATTTAGGCGATAACTGGGAAACCAGTTCAGCAGATTATTATGGAGTACATACTAACAATGGACCGTTTTGCTACTGGTTTTATTTAATTTCTGAAGGTGGTTCAGGAACAAACGATAATAACGACAGTTATAGTGTTACGGCAATTGGTATTGATAAAGCAGAACAAATTGCTTTTCGTATTGAAAATGTTTACATGACATCAAGTTCTGATTATGCCGATGCAAGAACATTTGCTATTCAGGCAGCTAAAGATCTTTATGGTACTGGTTCGCAAGAGGAAATATCGGTTACAAATGCAATGTACGCAATTGGAGTTGGAGAAGCTTACGGAGGAACAACACCTACACCTTCTGCCCAATACTGCGAATCTAAAGGTAGCGATTATAGTTACGAATGGATTGCTAAAGTTGAATTTGGTTCATTTACAAAATCATCGGTTGGTGCTGGATATTCGGATTATACAAGTGAAGTTATTGATGTAAATGCTGGAGACACTTATAATCTTACATTAACTCCAGGATTTGCTAGCTCAACTTACAATGAGTATTTCAAAGTATGGATTGATTATAATAATGATACTGTATTTGATGCAAGTGAATTAGTTTATGATGCTGGTGCATTAACTAAAGTAGCAGTAAGTAAAAATATTACTATTCCAACAGGATTAACTGGTGTTCGCAGAATGAGAGTATCTATGAAATATAACGGTGCACAAGATGCCTGTGAAACATTTAGTTATGGTGAAGTTGAAGATTATAATGTAAATATTGGAACATCAGGGTCTGATACTCAAGCCCCAACAGCTCCAACAGGATTATCTTCATCAAATATTGTAGAAACATCATTTACTTTAAACTGGACAGCTTCAACAGATAATGTTGGTGTTACTGGATATGATGTATATAAAAATGGTAGTATGATAGGTTCTGTTACAGGGACTTCTGCAGATATTACTGGTTTAACAGCAGAAACTTCTTATTCGATGACAGTAAAAGCCAAAGATGATGCTGGAAATATTTCTAATGCAAGCAACGCATTAAATATAACAACAGCAACTCCTACAGATACTGAAGCTCCTACTGTTCCAACAAGCTTAGTATCTTCAAATATTACTGAAACAACATTTACACTAAGCTGGACAGCTTCAACTGATAATGTCGGAGTCACGGGATACGATATTTATCAAGATGGAAGCTTACTTGCAACAACAGCTAGTACAACTTATAATGTTAGTGGATTAACCGCCTCAACTACTTACGCATACTATGTTCAGGCAAAGGATGATGCAGGCAATGTTTCTTCGGCTAGTAATACAGTTTCAGTTACTACAAGCGATATCGTTGCTGAGTACTGCACTTCAAAAAGCAATAACTCATCGTATGAATGGATTGCGGAAGTAGCGGTTGGAACATATTCTAATACATCAGGAGCTGCTGATTATACCAACTTTACAAGTGAAAACATAACGATTGAAGCAGGTAGCTCAGTAAATGTTTCACTAACTCCAGGATTCTCTGGTTCAACATATAACGAATACTGGAAAATCTGGATAGATTATAACGGAGATGCTGATTTTGACGATGCAAATGAGTTAGTATTTGATGCAGGATCATTAAGTAAGACATCGGTAACAGGAACAATGAATATTCTTTCAACAGCCAACGGAAGTACTCGCATGAGAGTATCGATGAAATACAATGCTGCACAAACAGCTTGTGAAACATTTAGCTATGGTGAAGTTGAAGATTATACCGTAACATTTGGTGAACCAACACCAGATACTGAAGCTCCATCTGTACCAACAGGATTAGCTTCATCTAATGTTACAACCAGTTCAGCAACAATTAGTTGGAATGCCTCAACTGACAATGTTGGCGTAACGGGTTATGATGTATATAGAAATGGTTCGCAGATTGCTACTGTAACAACAACCAGTTATAATGCAACCGGATTATCATCTGCAACAGCTTACTCGTTTGCAGTAAGAGCTGAAGATGCAGATGGTAATGTTTCAGCAGCAAGTAATACAATAAATATTACTACAGATGCAGCACCAACAACATCAGACTTATCATTAACTATTACGTTTGATAACTATCCAGAAGAAACTAGCTGGAATCTTAAAAATAGCTCAGGATCGTCTGTTGCATCAGGTGGAACTTATGATTCTCAAGCTGATGGATCGACTCTTGTAATTCCAATTAACGATTTACCTGATGGATGTTACGATTTTACTATTTCGGATGCTTATGGTGATGGTATATGCTGTTCATATGGTAATGGCTCGTACAAACTTGAAGTAACAGGTGGAGCTTCTATTAAAACCGGAGGATCATTTGGATCGTCAGAAGTAACTAATTTCTGTCTTCCATATACTAACTACGGTTTTGCTTCTACAACAAATAGTTATACAGATATTAGTACAAAACCAGTTATTAACCTATATCCGAATCCAGCTAATTCGCTTATTAATGTTAAGGTTACAAATACTACTGCTAAAGGAGTAGTAAGTATTTATAACTCAACCGGATCGCTAATTAAGGTAATAGATATTAATAATAACGAAAGAGAAATTAATATTTCTGAACTTTCTTCTGGTTTATACATTATTTCTATAGAAACTAAGAAAGAAGTACTTACAAAACAATTCATTAAAAAATAATATCAGTTAAGAAAAAATCCCATAAGGGATTTTCTCTTCTCTTTAGGCAATACATTTAACTAAAAATTAAATTTATTTGTCTTAAATATTATTAAATAAAAAAAGTCCGGATGATATCCGGACTTTTTAATTATACAATTTCCACAATCATTATTGCTTTTTTATTTATTCAATAATCTTAAACGAATAAAAAACAATATTTACAAATAAAAATACCCATTCATAAAAAAATAAAAGGTGATTAATATAGCTCTGCTAGCGCGGACTTGTAGTCCGTGCTGTAACCAAAAGCATAGCTGTTACAAATAATAGCAGTGTTGTTTCAAAAGAAATATTAAAGAGTAACTAGTATATTTTGTACTAGCTATTTTTGTTTTAAAAGTAAAAAGTCACGGACGAAACGTCCGCGCCAGCGTTGAGTATACGAAAAAAATTTACAGATAAATATAAACAAATAAACGCATCGACAGAAAAACAAAAAAGAGAAAAGTTCTATTTACTAATTATACATTTTTTCTCTTAAAAGATTTATCTTCTCATCAACAATATAATCGTCGTAATCCATAAGCTTATCGATAATACCGTTTGGAGTAAGTTCAATAATTCTATTACATACTGTTTGAATAAACTCGTGGTCGTGAGACGAAATAAAGATATTCCCAGGATACTTTGTTAAATTATTATTCATAGCCTGAATAGATTCCAAATCGAGATGATTTGTAGGAGTATCAAGCACCAAAGCATTAGCTTCGGTAAGCATCATCTTGGAAATCATACAACGCATTTTTTCACCACCCGACAATACATCAACTCGTTTGCGTATTTCGTCGCCGGCAAACAACATTTTTCCCAAGTAACCACGAATATATAGTTCTGATGTATCTGTAGAAAATTGACAAAGCCAATCGAACAGGCTTAATTCGTTTCTAAAATAATCTGAATTATCTAATGGCAAATATGCCGATGTAATAGTCTGCCCCCATTTATATGTTCCGGCATCGGCTTTCTGTTTACCGTTTATTATTTGAAAAAAAGCAGTCATTGCTCTAGTATCTTTCGATAAGAAAACAATTTTATCGCCTTTGTTTGCGTAAAATTCCACGTCTTTAAACAATACTTTACCATCGACACTCGCAGTTAATCCACTAACATCAAGTATCTTATCGCCTGCTTCACGTTCCGGTTTAAAAATAATTCCCGGATATTTTCTTGTTGATGCTTGAATATCGTCTATAGTAAGTTTCTCAAGCATTTTCTTACGACTGGTAGTCTGCTTTGATTTAGCAACATTAGCACTAAATCGCGATATAAATTCTTGTAATTCTTTTCGTTTTTCGTCGTCTTTTTTGTTTTGTTTTTGCTGCTGACGTAACATTAACTGACTACTCTGATACCAAAAACTATAATTACCTGCAAATATTTGTATTTTCCCGAAATCGATATCAACAGTATGAGTGCTTATTGTATCGAGAAAGTGTCTGTCGTGAGAAACAACCAAAACTGTATTTTCGTAATTTGCTAAATAATTTTCTAACCAACGTACAGTCTCTAAATCTAAATCGTTTGTAGGCTCATCGAGCAACAAATTATCGGGTTTTCCAAAAAGAGCCTGAGCTAATAAGACCCTAACTTTTTGTTTCCCGCTCATATCTTTCATTAATGTATAATGAAATTCTTCTTTTATACCTAAGCCACTTAAGAAATTTGCAGCATCGCTCTCTGCATTCCACCCTTCCATATCGGCAAATTCAGCTTCAAGTTCAGCAGCTCTCATGCCATCCTCATCAGAAAAATCGGGCTTAGCATATAAAGCATCTTTTTCCTTTATAATTTCCCAGAGTTTTGAATGCCCTTTCATAACAGTATTAAGCACTGTATACTCGTCGAAAGCAAAGTGGTCTTGACTTAAAACCGACAATCTCTCACCGGCACCCAAACTAATATGGCCCGATGTAGTATCAATTTCTCCGGCAACAGCCTTTAAAAATGTCGATTTGCCGGCACCGTTAGCTCCTATCACTCCATAACAATTCCCGGCTGTAAATTTCATATTTACATCCTGAAACAATATTCTCTTCCCAAATTGAATTTTTAAATCTGCTACTGTAATCATATACCTAAATAATTTATGCTTTCCTATTCTAAAAAGTGTGCAAAATTAAGTATAAAATAGAAAATTTCCAATAAAGTATGCTTAAAAAATAATGAAGAAAGCCATAAATTATTTGGTTGATTGTTATGATTGCGATATAAGAGTTACTCTATTGAATTAAAATAGTTTTTTGTTTTTATGGCAATAGGTTACCGCTCCATTAATTTCGTAATAGTTTTGATGATATTCTTCTGCTTTATAAAATTCTTTTGCTTCGCTTACTTTAGTTGTAATATTATACCCTTTGCTTTTAAGAATTTTAATGAGTTTATTAGCAATTACTTTCTGATTTTCTTTAGTATAAAATATTTCCGATCGATATTGTTTTCCAATATTAGGACCTTGTCTGTCAAGTTGTGTTGGATCGTGAATTTCAAAAAAACGTTTTGTCAATTCTTCGAAATTAGTAATTGTCTTATCGAAAATAATTTTTACTACTTCGGCATAATTACTTTTCTCGGAGCACACAAACTCATAACTTGGTTTTTTTTCTGTACCTCCAATATATCCCGATTCTACAGAAATAACCCCTTTGTGGTTTTTCATAAAATACTCTACACCCCAAAAACACCCCCCAGCATAATAAGCTATTTCTCTTTCTTTTTTATCGGGAATAAAATCTAAAGAAATAGAATTAACACAATGACGAGTATTTTTCTCGGTATAAGCTTCGTTTAGAAAAACATGTCCAAGATGAGCCTTGCAATTAGAACAAACTATTTCGGTACGCATTCCGTCGGCATCAATGCTATGCTTTACTGCTCCTTCAATTTCATTATCGAAACTTGGCCAACCGCAATTCGATGAAAATTTATCTGACGATTTATATAATTTACTTCCACATTGTTTACAAACATAGGTGCCTATTTCGTTAAAATCATTATATATCCCAGAAAAAGGAGGTTCTGTTCCTTTATCTATAATAATCTGCTTTTCAATATCGTTTAATTTTTTTTTGTTTTGTGCCATATTATTTTTATTTATAAATATTTCGCATATTGAAATATATTAGTTTCAATTTATTTATAAAATTACAATACAAATATCAGAAAATAAAAAAAGGATTAACTAGTTTTTCAACTAATTAATCCTTTTGAGTGTCGGGGTGGCAGGATTCGAACCTGCGGTCTCCTGCTCCCAAAGCAGGCGCGATGACCGGGCTACGCTACACCCCGAAATTTTCTTTTGCCATTTTTATATTTTAGCGTTGCAAAAGTACTAGAGTTTTTCAATAAAACAAAAATAATTAAAACTATTTTTAATTATTTTTTTGCGGAGAGGGGGGGATTCGAACCCCCGGTACCCTAATCGAGTACGTCAGTTTAGCAAACTGGTGGATTAAGCCACTCTCCCACCTCTCCTAAAAGCACGACAAAAGTATAAAATTGATTGAGAACAGCAAAAATATATCTTAAAAAAATTCTTGCTTTTTTAAATTCCTAAAAAAAAAGTTGCTATTGAAATCAATAACAACCTTTTATGATTTTACTCAAAAAAAATTATTTGTCTTTTTTTCTTTTAATTTCTTTCGGAGTACCAATAGTTTCTCTCATCTGAGTATCAGATTGTATATTTTTAATTTTATAATAATCCATTACACCAAGATTTCCTTCACGAAAGGCTTGAGAAATTGCTTTTGGAATTTCTGCTTCGGCTCTAATAACATCAGCTTTTGCTTCTTGTGCTTTTGCTTTCATTTCTTGTTCTAAAGCAACAGCCATAGCACGACGTTCTTCAGCTCTTGCCTGAGCAATATTTTTATCGGCATTTGCTTGATCCATTTGTAATACAGCACCAATATTCTTTCCAATATCAATATCAGCAATATCAATCGAAAGGATTTCGAAAGCTGTTCCTGCGTCCAAACCTTTTTCTAAAACTACTCTTGATATTGAATCGGGATTTTCTAATACTGCCTTATGCGATGCAGCTGAACCTATAGACGAAACACACCCCTCTCCAACACGAGCTAATACAGTTTCTTCGCCGGCACCACCAACAAGTTGTTTAATATTTGCACGTACAGTAACCCTTGCTTTACAAATAAGCTGAATACCATCTTTAGCAACTGCCGTAATAGGCGGAGTATCAATAACCTTCGGATTTACCGACATCTGAACTGCCTCGAATACATCACGACCTGCAAGATCGATAGCTGTAGCCATTTTAAAATTGAGTTCAATATTTGCTTTCCCTGCCGATACTAATGCATGAACAACTTCAGGCACTCTCCCTCCGGCTAGAAAATGGGCTTCCATATCGTTTCTATTCAAATCTATTCCGGCTTTGCTCCCTTCTATCATAGCATTAACAATAACTGCAGGTGGAACTTTTCTCCAACGCATTAATATTAATTGCAATAAAGATACTCTTACACCCGATACAAGCGCAGAAAACCACAAACCAATTGGGATAAAATATAGAATTATCCATAAACCAACTAGAGCGGCAATAATAATAATTACCAATGTTCCAATACTATCCATATAATTTTATTTTAAAGATTTAACAATGATTACTGATCCTGATATTTTTACAACTTCTATCTTTTCTTTATTATCGATATATGGTCCAATAGATTTTGAATCATAATATTTATCATTAATAAGCACTTTTCCATAAGGATTTAATCTAGTAACTGTTTCGCCTATTTCACCAATTTCTATTTTATCACTAATATCGGAGCTTACCTTACTTTCAATTTTTGTATTTAACATAAAACTTTTCCATGTACGCGAACGCAAAGAAAAATATATAGTTAAAATAAGCATTAACGCAGTACCTAATACTATATAATGACCTATTGAAGAACCATAATTATGATATCCAAAATAAATACCTGTAATTACAAGTATAGCTCCGGCAATGCCTGCAATTGTAACACCTGGAATTAATAGAAACTCAACAAAAAATAAAAAAACTCCTAATAATATTAATAATATAATAGCTGTTATCGACATAAATAAATTTATATAAGTGACACTTCTAATCCTCTATTTTCTAATTCTATTTTCATTTCTTGCAATTCGGAATAACTCCCCTTTTTAATATTGCATTTTCCGGAATAATGAACTAAATAAGCACACTGTTCAGCTTGAATTTTGTCGTGATTACAAATTCCTATAAGCGAATTAATAACATATTCAAAATCGTGAACATCATCATTATGTAGAATTAAATAATTACCTTTATCTCTATTATGAGATTCTAAATAATCATTCTCACCTTTTTGTTCTTCATTCATCATTACGTAAATATATAATATATTTTTCTAAAATCAAGGGACATCTTTTTTTTCTACACAATTAATATAACATTAATTGAATTTGCGAAATTTCTAATGTCTGTAATTCCAAATTATTCGTTTCTAATTTTATAATTCATTACTATAATAGTATCAATTATAAAAAGATGCATGGATTTCTGAATTTAATAAATTCCTATCATCTAATTTTCTTTTAATTGCATCGGCTTTATTATAGGTTTTAAATTTTCCTATTACTATAATATTTCTCCCAGCTTTCCTTATTCTTTTTATCTCATATCCTTCTAATAATGTATTTTTGACATTTTCAAAATTCGACTCATTATCTATTGTTACTTGTACATGTAGTTCAAAATACAATTTATTATCACGCACATTATTAACAGACTGAAGATACTCATTCTTGCTATTTTCTCTATATTTCTTCTCGTTTTCCCTAGCAGTAGCAATTGTTACTCTTTGGTTATTTTCGTAAGCAATAATAAATGCATCATTAAAACCACATTCTTTTACTTTAGGCATAGCTTTTACTGCTTCGTCGTAGAAATTAAAATTGCCGGCAAAATATCGAATAATTTTAGCATTAGATTTTTTAAACCCTATACAGGGATACAGACCCTTAAATATTTTTGGCTTAACACTATTATTAAAAGCTCCTAACTGAATAATATATACAACACCATCGGGCAACTCAATATTTATAGGAATTGGATTTTGTTCTGTATAAAAATTTTTCTTTATCTCTAATCCCAAATTTTCTATTTCGCTATTTTTAAAAAGATCATTTTTACTATTTAACTCTAATTTCTTCTTTTTCAGATTAGTATTCTTAATATTCCTTTCAGCTAATATTTCTTCTTCTAAATTATTATGATTTTCAAAACTAATCTTCTCTAAATTGCGAATCTTATCATAACTACTATCTGCAATCTCTTGACACCTAGCTACATTAACTTCTAATTTATAAATTAATTCATTATATTGTTTTCTTTTACTTTCAACAATTTCCTTACTCAACTTTTTCTTATAATCATCAATTACCCATCTTAACGAATCAGCTTTAAGCTGATATTTAATAGATTTTTCAATAGTATTGTCATATCCACAATTTAGATCATAAATACTTTTACTATCGTTACTACTTTGCATTTCTTTATTTATCGATATGTTTTGTTTTTCAGAGTAAAATAAATCTGCAAACTCTTTTAAACTTTCTAAATTTTTAATGTTTTTTGTCTCTTCAGAAATATCAATATTATAGATATTTACAGAATCAGATTTGCAGTTTCTATCTGATACAAAATCAGCTTTCAAATTAGTATTATTAGGAATATATAAAAAATCGTTACTAGTTGAATTTATAGGAAAATTCAAGCTAACAGGTTCTGTCCATTTATTTGTTTCCCAATTCCAAGTGCTTTTAAAAATGTCGTATCCACCTATAGTATAATGCCCCTTTGAAGCAAAATACAAAGTAGAACCGTCTGAATGTAAATATGGATAATCTTCATCGAAAGGAGTATTAATTATACTACCTACATTCTCCGGTTTGCTCCATGTACTATCGTTTAATCTAACAACAGAAAAAATATCTTTGTCGCCCCATTTCTTATTCCTCATAGAGAAATAAAACACTTCATTTTGCCGAATATTACTTGGCGTAAAAATACATGAAATATTATTTGTATCTATATTTTTACTATTCACAAAATTGTTATATACAACAAACTTACCATCATTTAACTTGCTATTATATTTCCGATAAATATTGTTCTTTTGAATTTTTTCTATCTTATTTAACTCATGTAAAAAAACATTTTGCGTTACAAATTTTCCATTCTCTGCAATAGTAATATTATTCTCTAATTTGTATTTTTTTATCTGCAATCGACTTGCATTATATTTAAATCTATTATAATATTTAATTGCCTTATCGAATTCGTAATTCATTTGATATGCTTTTGCAAGATAAAAGAAAACATCAGATGGAACATTTCTAGTTGAAGCAAATCGCAAATAATCTATGCCCTTTTCAGAATTATTATCAATAACTAAAAAACAAGCTCCGGCATAATAATTATACACTGGGTCTTTAGGATATTCTTTAAGCATTTGAGTAAAATATTCATAAGCAGAATTATATTTTTCATTACCAAACAATTGATATGCAGCATTAATATCATTAATAATAATATTTTCAATCTGACTATATATATTTCCCGTAAAATAGAGAATAAATATTATTGATATTAATATCTTCTTAGTCATACAATTATGTTTTTTAATTACAAGTACTATTTACCTATATAAATAAAACTTCACTAGCATCCGAAAGTCGAAATTTTAAAAAGCCATCAGAATCCTATATTTTTG
>CAZDCZ010000078.1:0-13590 GCA_964504155.1 uncultured Bacteroidales bacterium
AATTAAATTAATATCTTTGTTAAATAAATAATATTACTAATATATAAACTATCAAGATGTTAAAATCGATGACCGGTTTCGGTAAAGCTGAATGCGAAATAAATAATAAAAAAGTATCTATTGAAATTAAATCACTAAATAGCAAGAATATTGACATTTACACTAAAATCCGTGGTATATATCGAGAAAAAGAATTATATATCAGAAACTTACTTTCGAAACAATTAGAAAGAGGTAAAATAGAATTTAGTTTATATTACGAAATTATTAACGAAGAAAAAACAAATATAATAAACCAAGAAGTTGTTAAAAATTACATAAAACAACTACAATCAGTAAACACCGATTTAGAGCTTAACTCGAACGAGCAGTTACTTCAATCGGCCATGAGACTTCCTGATGTATTAACTCCAAGTAAAGAAGAATTAGATAACGAAGAATGGGAAGTAGTAAATTCTCAAATAAATACTGCAATAGAAAATATTATTTCTTTTCGTAAACAAGAAGGAGAATCGCTTCAAAAAGATATCTCGTTAAGAATAAACAATATAGAATCGAAATTAAAAGAAGTAGAGCAATTCGAATCTCAACGAATAGAAACAGTAAAACAACGCATTAAAGACAATCTGGAAGAACTTAAAATTAAGAATATCGATAACGACAGATTCGAGCAAGAACTTATTTATTATCTCGAGAAATTTGATATTACAGAAGAAAAAGTAAGATTAAAAAATCATTGTAAATACTTTATTGAGATGCTAAGCGAAGAAGGAGCTATTGGAAAGAAACTTGGATTTATTTCACAAGAAATAGGAAGAGAAATAAATACTCTGGGATCAAAAGCAAACAATACTGATATTCAAAAGATTGTTGTTAATATGAAAGACGAACTTGAAAAAATTAAAGAGCAAGTTCTAAACATATTATAAGATTTAACTAAATAAACATATTTACTATAACCAAGATAACCCAAAGACATGTCAGGTAAATTGCTTATTTTTTCAGCACCATCGGGAGCCGGGAAAACTACTATTGTTAAGGAACTTCTAAAAGAAAACACAAATCTCGAGTTCTCTATATCGGCTTGTAGCAGAGACCGTCGTTATAACGAGATACATGCCAAAGATTATTATTTTTTTAGTGTTGAAGAATTTAAAAATAAAATACGAAATAACGAATTTATTGAATGGGAAGAAGTTTACACAAATAGGTTTTACGGCACATTAAAAACAGAATTAGAAAGAATATGGGCACAAGGAAAACATGTTATCTTCGATGTTGATGTTGTTGGCGGAGTAAATATCAAAAAACAATATCCAGAAAAAGCTCTTTCGATATTTATTATGCCTCCATCGATTGAAGAATTAGAAAACCGTTTAAGAAAACGATCTACTGATAAAGACGAAGATATACAAACAAGAATAGATAAGGCAGAAGAAGAACTTAAATATGCCGAACAGTTCGATAAAATAATTATAAACGACGACTTAAATAAAGCTATATTAGAAGCTAAGACTCTTACTGAGAATTTCTTAAATACAAAATAACAAAAATAATAAATTATGAAAGTTGGTTTATTTTTCGGTTCATATAACCCAATACATATTGGACATCTTGCTATTGCAAATTATTTGATTGAATTTAGCGATCTCGATGAATTATGGATGGTAGTAAGTCCGCAAAACCCCTTTAAAACCAGAAAAAATTTATTAAACGAATACGATAGATTAAAACTAATAGAATTAGCCTTAAACGACGATATAAGAATTAAAGCTAGTAATATTGAATTTATTTTACCAAAACCATCATACACAATCGACACTTTAACTTATTTAAGCGATAAACACCCACAGAAAGAATTTGCTATTATTATGGGATCCGATAATTTAACAAACTTTCATAAATGGAAAAATGCTGAGCAAATATTAAAATACTATCAATTATATGTTTATCCCAGACCAAATATTTCTATTGATGAATATAAAAACAATAGCAAAATTACAATAGTAGATGCTCCACTTATGGAAATATCATCTAGTTTTATAAGAGAATCGATAAAAAACAATAAAGATATTAGATATTTTTTGCCCGAAAAAGTATATGATTACATAAAACAAATGCATTTTTATGAAACCAAATAATAATATTATATAACAAAAATGACCTTATTAATACTATATTTTCTAATTGCTCTTATTACTTCTTTCATTTGCTCAATAATGGAAGCAACACTATTAAGTATCACTCCATCGTATGTATTTGCAAAGATTAACGAGAAAAAGAAATATGCAAAATCGTTAAAGAAATTTAAAGAAAAAATCGATTTACCATTATCGGCCATATTAACATTTAACACTTTTGCTAATACTATTGGTGCAGTTGGTGTTGGAGCTCAAGCACAATTAATATGGGGTAACGAATACATTTCGATTATATCGGCTGTTCTAACCATATCAATTTTAATTTTCGCAGAAATAATACCCAAAACATTAGGCGCAACTTATTGGAAAACATTAGCCCCTATTACCTCAACAGTGATTAATATTATGATATATTCGCCATTATATCCTATAATTATACTAGCCAAATTGGTAACATTTGTTCTAAAGAAAAATAAAAATCAAAATATTTTAAGTCGCTCAGAATTTCAGACAATTACCGAGATGGGAATTAAAGAAGGAATATTTAAAAAAGAAGAAACTAAGATACTATCAAGCTTAATGCTATTTAATAAAATTGACGTTAAAAATATTATGACTCCTCGAACAGTAGTTTTTGCTGCTGACGAAAACACATTAATAAAAAAATTTTACGAAAATACAGAGAAACTAAGATTCTCGAGAATACCAATTTATAATGGCGATATAGATAAAATAAGTGGATTTGTTCTTAAAGATGATTTGATGCGAGATTTAATAAATAAGGACTTTAATAAAAATTTAAAATCTATTTCTCGAGAAATTAAAATAATAAGCGACAATATGCCAATTATTCGTCTTTTTTATAAATTTATTGAAGAAAAAGAACATATTGCAATGGTTGTAGGAGAATATGGAGAAATGGTTGGTATTGTTACTATGGAAGATATTATAGAAACCATTTTAGGCACTGAGATTGTCGATGAGCTTGATTATGCTACCGATATGCAAGAACAAGCGAAAAAAAATTGGAAAAAAAGAGCAAAAAAATTAGGTCTGATTGAATAATAATACATTTTTGATTTATAAATTACTAATATAATGCACAAGATTACACCCCCCTTTATTACTTGATAAAACAAAATGCAAAAAAAATATTGATGCTATGCTCTTAAAAGCTAAGCAACATAATTTATTATTCCGACCACATTTTAAGACTCACCAATCGAAAACTATTGGAAAATGGTTTAAAGAAAAAGGAGTTAATAAAATTACGTATTATAAATTAAAATGGCTCATTACTTTGCCAACGATGGATGGAATGATATTGGATCAGATTGAAAAGTTGTGGACTTTCTTATTTTATGCATAAATTTTAGTTAGTCTGTAGAAGAAAAAATCAGTGTCTGCAACTCCCCCCTTTGAGTAGCTCTAAATGCCTTAATTTTTGCATTAAATGATTCTGCCGACGCATTCTGTGCTTCTTCTTTCAAAGAAATTTAAAATACCTACATAATGAGTATTTATTGTTGCCGAAATAGTGTTAAAAGATTTAAAATCGGCATCAGTAACTTCATTGTACCATTTAGCTAATTTAGTATATGCAACTCCTTTACTGGTTGTTTTTGAAAATATTAATCTAAGTTTATGTATTAATTCATAAGTTGTCTTTATATCCGGATATAATTCAAAAAGTATTTTGGCTCTTCTTTTTTGAGATTTAAATAATAAATATCTACTTCTTGCAAGTAATTGTTTGAGAGTATCTCCATTGCTGTAGAACTTTGTTGTATATGATTCATTATTCTCACGAGCTTGTTGAATTAAATTTGTTTCTTCATTTATAGCATCCCATCTATGAGCAATACGAATTTCTTGAATAGCATCATATGCTAGTTTTTGAATATGAAAACGGTCTATTACTTTTATCGCCTTTCCAAAACATGATTTAGCTATTTTGTTCATAGAACCAGCCATATCTAATGTTATCTCTTTTACTTTTTCCCTTTCTTTATACGGGATTTTCTTTAAAACAGAAATTACATTTTCTGACTCTGTCCCTTCTATCATAGCTACTATTGCTCCTTTTTTACCTTTTGCATCTTTATTGGTTAATATTGTATAAAGCTCTCCTTTGGTTATAGATGTTTCATCAAGGCTCAAATAAGGCCCTAAATTTTCAGGAAAAAGTATCCAGTTTTTACTGTGTTCTTTTTGCTCCCATACATGAAAATCACTTAAGTAGTCCTTGTACTGCTGAGTAAACTGTGTTCCGTTTATATAATAGAACTTTTCTAAGCTATTACTACTGATTGGATAATCATCTAAAAATACCTTTTAAAAAAGTTGCAAAACCGGTTGTTAAACTCGTACCTTTTGCAACGCTTGTCCAATTTCGCTCGACTATATCTCCAGTCGACTTAACAACGTCTTACGTGCAAAAACATGGCTTTATCTCTGATTGGGAAATCCTGAATTTTTGATGCTGTGTGAAAGCCTTTAGATAATAATTTTTCATCTTTATAAGGCTCGGGTATTATATTTCGTTCATCAAGATAAACATGTACTTCCTTATCTTGAATATCTAAACGAATGATTTCGAAATAATCAAAGATTTCTGAGGGAAGAATTAAGCGAATTAAATCATTAAAATAAGTGGTGTCCAATTTGAAAAATATTAGTTCTTAAAAAAAAACAAAGATTATTATTTTTTATCAGATCCACAACTTTTCAATCTGATCCGAGAAGCAATGAGCGGCAAATAAATATTCATTGCATGCTGTAATTAAGATGGTGTTACCAGAAACTAAATATGCACAGTTTTCGGCAACTAAGAGTGCACAGAAAATGGCAAATAAGATTGCATAATTTTAATCAAAGTTAATTTTATTTTTTCTTGTTTTCAAAAATTGTTTTTCTATTTTTCATTCTGTAACTACTACCAGTTAATTTAATTACCTCACAACGATGTAATATTCGATCTAACAAAGCAGTAGTCAAGACTTTTGTAACCATGTTAATTTAGCTTTACCAAAAAGCTTTATGGATGTCCATCCATTTGCTCCACTTATTACATTACTGCCGAGATAACTAACAGTAAAATTTCATTAAGGGAATATTTGTGATTTCCTTTGCTTGTTCGTCTTGGATCATTCATTTTTTTGAAGTAGTTGATAAACTGATTGTTAACTGATTTAGTGTCGTTGTTACTAGGCATTTTTAAAAAAAGCTAACTATTATCTTCTTTTTAAAGATACAAAAAATAGCTTTAATATACTAATTATCAACTAATTAAATTGATGATTTTAAAAGCGAATTCCCTGGTCTTAAGACCTGTTAGGTTTAGTCAGCTGTTAGATTAATAAACACTTAGCGGCTTTTCTGTTTTTCAGTCGATTATTAGAAAAATGAGATATTTCGATTACGCTCAAAAACACATCATTAATTAAATTATTTAAAATACAATTATATAGCAATAAAAAAACAAGCACTTTAAGTATTACTTAAAGTGCTTGTTAAAAAAATCCTAAATAAGATAAACTAACTATTTATGCTCGAAACGTATTTCGTTTACAGCTTTTATTGCTCTGTCGGAGAAGAAATCGCCTGCCGGATATAACGAGAATTTACCGGCATCTTCGTAATTATCTTTATCAATAATAAGAACTTCCGATTGGTCGTTACGATTAAATACCTCGCTAAAAGTATATGCTGCTCTATATCCATCAACAGCGGCAACAGTAAACATTCCTGTTTGCAAGTTTTCTTTATTTACTTCGAAATATTCCTTAAAAACATCTTTCATAAAAGCTCCATTAAAAGGAGAAACACCATGAATTCCTCTACCTCGACCGTAAAAAATATTTGGATAATCGGTATATTTTGTATTCTCGGGTAATTCTGTAATAGTTTGAATCAGTTTTTCGCCAACAAAGAATTTTAAGTCAGGAGAATACATTGGATTAATCTCTCTGTTTATTGTATAATTTCTATCGAGCGATTTAATTGTTATTTTCGATGGATTAGAGATATTTCTTTCGGTTAATAAATCGCTTCCTACAATTAATCTTGTTTCTGTTGGTAATGGCCAATAATCTTTTGTTTTTGACGGAACTATGTGCATTACTTTAGTTGCAATAATTATTTCGTGGCGATGTATCGGGTAATATAATTCGCCCCAGCTAATTATTACTTTTTCTCCATTATCGTTTTCTATTTCTACATATAAATCGACAATTGGAGGAAAGATATCTGCATTTTTCTTCTGTAAGATTCGACGATTTAAAATGTCGTACAAAGAATAGCCTGTGTATTTATATGCTCCTATAAATTTTGTTTTATTAGAATCTAATAATGCTTCTTTCACTATTATTGAGCGTTCCGGGAAATTCTTGAAATCTACAATCCCCGGCTTTTCTATTTCTCCGCTAATCATTATTTCACTTCCTTGTAATAAGTGTAATTCTTCATTATCGTAGAAATCATTTGTTGCATCTGTTTTGTCAACAAAATTTGTTTCAATTTTTGGTGTTTCTGTTTTGCACGATGCAAATATTAGCATTATGCAAACAAAGAATAATTTATTGATATTCATAATATTAGTGTTTATTGTTAGTATTAAATATTTATTTTATTAGTTTAAATAAGAAAGTATCCAAAAAGTAAAGTTTCAAGTTGTTTATGTCATGTTGAGCTTGTCGAAGCATCTCATTTTTAAACTGACAAATTCTTCATAATAATCTAACCTTTTTGAACAGCCTCTTAATAGGATAAATAAGTTAAAAATCGGAAAATTAAAATTTAATTCTTAGTTCTGCTTTTACAAATCGTCCCATCGACAAATAATCAACATCAACAAGAGTAACTTTATCTAATAGGTTATTTGCATATAGTGCAAGAGAGATATTTTTAGTCACATTTCTTTGAAGTTTTATATCGATGGTATTAGTTGGATCTAAAAGAGATTCGTTTGAATCATCAGCATATTGTTCGCCTTTATAATGATATAGAATACTTGTATTCACAAATTTATTATTCCAGTCTAATCCTAGGTTATATTGATGTTCAGGAACATATCTGAGAAAATTTCCCGAAATGTCATTTTCATTAACATCAGCAATATAATTGCTTATTGTTGAATGGGCATAAGTATAATTTGCAAATACCGATAATTGTTGCGTAATAGTATAATTAACAGCAATTTCTCCGCCATAAAGTTCAACTTCACTAATATTTTCGTTTTGGCGTATAGGCTTTAATCTTGTTCCCATTGCAATAGAATCGCCTGTGCTAACATAATATTGAAAATCTTTTCCTATAGAATAATAAACAGAAGGAGCAATACTTATTTTATTATTTACAGCATGGATATCAGATCCTATTTCGAAAGTATGAATAGTTTCGGGTTGTGTATTTGGATTTGCTTTTTTAAATCCTCCACGTATAAATCCCGAACGACAAAGATCGTCTAAAACCGAAGGTCTAAAACCCTTGGCATAAGATATATAAGTTCTGAAATTTTTAGTAAATCTATATTGTGTCGATATTCTTGGACTTATAGAATTCCATGTATCTTCGTTAATATTTCGATTTTCGAGTTCTGCTAAAATTGAAATCAGATTTGTTGGATTCTCTATATAATAGGCTCCGTCGAAAAATTTTGCATGGTCGAATCGTAAGCCTGCAACAATTCTTAATTTATCTTTATATAGAGATATTTCATCTTGAATAAAAAATGCGGCAGTATTCATTTTCCCTTTATTGTAAACTTTGTCGGTAACATCGTTTCCGGTAATATATTTATTAGTTTTGGTATAATCATCGATAGCATCAACACTTCCTTGTTTTAAATCGAAACCGCTAGTAATTATGTTATGTTCGCCGATGTTTTTCGATATCTGAAAAAGAATTCCCATATCTTCTCGTTTCGAATCGACACTGTAACAGCTATAATTCCCTTTACGTAACTTCTCGCTTAATTTTTTATAATCTTCGTTTTGATAAAAAATAGTTGTATTAATCTTAAAATCTTTTATTTGTCCCGAATATTTCAGATGTGCTTTATAAGTATCATGATCCATAGATTCACCTTCGGGTAATAAAATTTTTGATCCCGAACCACGTCGATCATCGTAATAATCGAGCTTTAATTCTAGATTATTGTTTTTATTTATGTCGTAACCAAATAATACTCCGGCGGCATATTCTTCCATGTCAGATTTTATTGTTGTACTATCTCTTTCTTCTTCGATAAGATTTATGTAACCATCGCTTTTATTATAGAAAGCATTTAACGCCCAATACAAGCCTTTTTCGTGAGTATCGGCCACACGTCCATTTATATTTATATTTGTATTTGTAGTATTTAGCGAGCCATAACTTGTTCTTGCATCAATACTAAGTTTTTCGTATGGTTTGGTAGTAATAATATTTATAACTCCGCCCATGGCATTACTTCCGTATAACGATGAACCGGGTCCTTTCGATACTTCAATTCTTTTAATATTGGCAGTGTTAATTAAATTCCAGTTTACCGAGCCTCCGTCCGATTTATTAACAGGAATCCCATCAACAAGAATAAGTGTGCGCGATTGGTCAGCTCCACTCATCCCTCGCATTGTTACATTCGAGCTGTGACTAATAAAACTTCCAGCACGATTAATATTTATTCCCGAAGTATATTTTAATAATTCGTCGCTTGATTGAGAGGGTAAACTATTCAGAGTTTTAGTAGATAATAAATTTATACGGGCAGGAATATCTTCTATTTTCCTTGAGGTTTTGGTTGCTGTTATAACTACCGGGTCAGAAATAATTTTCGATTGAATTAATTTAATATCTATATACTTTACGTCTTTGCCGTCTGTGTTTATGTTCACAGTTTTAGTTTCGTATCCTATATAAGAAATTATTAAACTTAGCTTTTGCTGATTAATGTTTTTAATTATAAACTCTCCTTTTAAATCAGAAATTGTGCCTTTTTTTGTTCCCTTAACAGAGATATTAGCATTTGGAAGAGTTTCTCCGGTGGTTTTGTCGCTTACAGTTCCTTTTATTGTGTATTGTGCAAAACCAGGTAACACAAAAATAAAAGTTAATAATAATATTAAACAAATTCTTTTTCTTTTCATTATAAATAAAATATTAGGATTAATAATTGCGTTATGCACAAAAAAACATAACGAACACAAAAGTATTCTATTTATTAGAATATTGGTAGAAATCTAGAAAAAAGTGGTATTTTTATTAATAAGTTACATAACATTCCCCACATTCAGAGAAACCGATTAATAAAAAACAATTGCTTAAAATTGCTTATATTTAATCAAAATTTTTAATTTTTTTGGGGTTTTTAGACGGACTGCCGTCAGCCACAAGCTAAAATCCGATAATAGAAACAAAATTGTAAATTAAAAAAAAAGTGTAAATTTGAAATAGGATTAAAAAGTAAAAAGTGTAAACTTTTTTTAGGACGATACACACCACACAAATAGCACATTTGCAATTCGCACAAGCCAACACACAAATCCAAAATTGCAAAAGAGCTATTTTTTCCGCTATCTAAAAAAACTTAAAAATTAATATTAAATTAATTAAATTATTTGTATTTTTGTCATTTGATGACAAGAAATAATTTACAAGTCAAATGAGACAATTATTTGGGCAATATATTAAAAGTTTAAGAACGGAAAAGGGGTTTACCTTAACTCAACTTGGTGCGAAATTAGGAATTGATTCTGCAAATCTGAGTAAAATCGAGAATGGGAAAAGAGATTTTGATGAAAAAAAACTGGAATCTCTTGCTGAAATTTTTGAACTAAATTTTGAACTCTTAAAAACTGAATTTTTTGCAGAGGTATTTGCAAAGAAGATATATAATAGTAACTGTTCAACAGATGCTTTTACAGTAGCAGAAGAAAAAGTAAAATATTTACGTCAATTAGATGTTAAACAAGGTAAATTAAAATTGTAAATGAAAAATAAATATAAAATAATTGATTTATTTTCTGGTTGTGGAGGGTTCTCATATGGGTTACAACAATCGGGATATGATGTTGTGCTTGGTGTTGATAATACAGAAATTGCTTTAAAGACATTTGAATTAAATCATAATAATTCAAAAACATTACTTGCGGATTTACATAATGATGAAACAATAGAATCAATCGTTAATATAGTTAAAGGACAAAGTATAGATGTTATTATAGGAGGACCACCTTGTCAAGGTTTTTCACTTACAGGAACAAGAAATGAAAAGGATAATAGAAATACACTACCTTATAAGGTTTTTGATTTGGCAAAAATAATTAAGCCAAAAGCAATAATCATTGAAAATGTGCCAGGTTTAACAACTTTGTATAATGGCAAGGCAAAAGAGAAGATTATTAGTTTGTGCGATGAATTAGGTTATACTTGTAATTATAAAATATTATTTGCACCTGACTATGGAATACCTCAAATTAGACGTAGGGTCTTTTTTGTAGCACTAAGAAAGGATATTGGTACTTTTAAATTTCCGAAGCCAACTCAGAACAAAGATAATTATCTTGGCTGTGAAGATGCTATTGGTGATTTACCTAATTTAGTTAATGATTTAGGAAATGATAATCTTAATTATGATAAAGAAGTATTCAGTGAGTATCAAAAAAGTATGAGAAATGGTTCAAAAGTAATTAAAAATCATATTGGGACTAAACATACAGACCTTGTTATAAATATTATTTCACAAGTACCAGAAGGTGGTAATCATAAAGACTTACCCTCCGGCGTTGGAGATTCAAGAAAATTTAACGAAGCTTGGACAAGATACCATAGCAAAAAACCTTCAAAAACGATAGATACAGGCCATAGAAATCACTTTCATTATAAGTGGAATAGAGTGCCAAGTGTTAGAGAGAATGCAAGATTACAGTCATTTCCTGATAAATTTATTTTTTTAGGGAATAAAACACAACAATACAGGCAGGTTGGGAATGCAGTCCCACCTCTTTTAGGAAAAGTATTAGGTAATGAACTCAAAAAATACCTCAATGATGAAAATTAATATCATAGATTTATTCGCAGGATGTGGAGGTCTTACAGACGGTTTTGTTCAAACGGGTCATTATAATACATTGGCTTCTGTTGATTGGGAATTGCCAACAGTTAACACACTTAAAAAAAGGTTGATAACTAAATATGGTTATGGTTTTGAAGATGTAAACGACAAAGTATTGTATTTTGATATACAAAGAACTGACGAATTGTTATATGGGTTTGATGACCCTACTTATGGCAAAAGTGTTGGATTATCAAATATTGTAAACAATCGTAATGTTGACTTAATTATAGGAGGCCCTCCTTGTCAAGCATACTCAATAGCAGGCAGAGTTCGTGATAAAAATGGAATGCAAGATGATTATAGGAACTATTTGTTTGAAAGCTATGTTAGAATGGTAACATCTTTTAATCCTAACTTTTTTGTGTTTGAAAATGTTGAAGGAATCCTTTCCGCAAAACCTGGTGGAATATCAATCGTTGATAGAATTAAAAAAGCTTTTGATGAGATAGGTTATGAAATAACGGATAATCTTAGAAGAAATGCCCTGTTCGATACTTCATATTATAATGTCCCGCAAAAAAGGAAACGAGTAATAATATTTGGTGTCAAAAAAGATAATAAAAGCACTCAACTAATTAATAGCTTTTATTCTCTAATGAAATTGAAAAAGAGTAATGAACCTACCGCTTCTAAAATAGCATTTGAGAATTTACCTAAAATATTCCCTTCAACTGATGGAAAGCATTCTCATAAGATGAAATTAAATGGAGTTGCATTACCAAAAAATCACGAGCCAAGAATGCATAGCAAAAGAGATATTGAAATCTTTAAATTGCTTACAGAGGATATAAAAAACGGAACTAATAAATATTTATCAAGTAAAGCACTAATACAATTATATAAAGAGAAAACAGGCAAAGAATCTAAGTTCCACAAATATCACGTTATTAGAGAAGATAGACCAAGCAATACAATACCAGCACATTTGTATAAAGATGGATTAAGGCACATACATCCTGACCCTAATCAAGCACGTTCTATTACAGTGAGGGAAGCTGCAAGATTACAAACTTTTGATGATGATTTTGAATTCTTAGGGTCAAAAGGTGACCAGTACAAAATGATAGGTAATGCAGTTCCCCCAAAGTTTGCAAAAATTATTGCCGAAACGGTTTTTGAATTATTTTCATATGATAAAATTGAAATTAGGGAAGGCTTATTTAAAAGAGTTTTAGAAAAAACGTATTAATATGTTATATACTCAGAATTTAGAAGAATTAATTTTCCATAGACACGAAATGCACGATACAGATGAACTTATTGTTCTATCTGGCTATTTAGGACCGAAACCTGTTGCAAGAATTGAAGAGTTACCCTTTAATTCAAAAGTAATATATGGTATGTATGGCTCAGAAGGCATTAGGCCAAGTTTACATAATTCTTTACTAAATATTCAGAATTCCGTTGATAATCTGAATATTTATTATTCAAATCTACCTGTTCATTCTAAATGTTATATTTGGAGAAGAAGAGGTGAAATAATTCATTCATTAATTGGTTCTGCAAATTTTTCTGTTAATGGCTTAACCACTCCTTTTAGAGAAGTATTAGCTGAAACAACTTTTGATACATTTCAACCTCTAAACGAATATCTAACACATATTCTTAATAATTCAATATCTTGTCTCGAAGTCGGAACAGAAAGATTTGTAGAAGTTACTGAAACTGTTGATATATGCTCAATGACTTTGCTTGGTCGTGATGGTGAAGTTCAAAATGCAGCAGGTTTGAATTGGGGTCAAAATCCAGATAATCATACAACGCCTAATGATGCTTATATTCCTATAAGAACTGCACATATTAGAGAATGTCCAAGTTTATTTCCACCAAAGCAAATGAATCCCTTATTACTTGATAGTAGAGGAAGAATGCAAAGACATAATGATTCTATTGAGATTATTTGGGACGATGGTGTTACAATGGAAGGCTTATTAGAAGGTTCACAACCAGTTGAGAATGTAATTTACCCAAAACAAATTAGCTCTTTTCCTTCCAAATCTCAACTTGGAGAATATATTAGAGAAAGAATAGGTGTTCCATTGGGTCAACCAGTAAGAAGACATCATCTTGAAAGGTATGGTCGAATAGATATTGAAGTCTCACTTTTGGGTGATGGTGTATATAAATTTGATTTTTCAGTGTAATGCTTACCCAAAAGCCATACACATTTGCAATTCACACGAGCCAACAACACAAGCCAAAAATTGCAAAAGAGTATGTCTTGCCAACGCACCTTAAGAAATAAAAATTGTAGCAAATTTAAAAAAGAAAAAGATAGAAATAAAAGAATGCCAGTGGGTAACACCTAAGAATATAAAAGTTCTGTAGGGCAAGGTCAGCTACAGCTTTTAT
>CAZDCZ010000079.1:0-3992 GCA_964504155.1 uncultured Bacteroidales bacterium
TAGATTTCTACCACTATTCTAATAAATAGAATTCCCTCGCTAGCGCAGATTTGTAATCAGTGCCTTTTACATTCCTATCCATATATAATTAATTTCTGTTCTTTTCTCGTAAATATATCTATCCAACCAACAATTGTTAATGTTACAAAGCCTGTCTTGCCGGCTGGCAGATATGCTCTGTTTAATTTCGTATTTTATATTTATCTGACATTTATATATTAGCCCGGATTGCAAATCCGCGCTAGCAAGAAAACTAAAACAATTTTCTATCATACTTACCGAACAAATCTTAAAGATTAGGCATTCTTATTTTCCGAAAACTGTGTAGTTATACTTTCCGATTTTTGTGCATTGTTATTTTCCGGTTACATATCCCCTCTATTTGGCATAATATTTGTGTCTTTTCGTTAAACAACTAAAATCTTAAATTATGAAAAAAGTTCTATTATTAACCATGGTATTATTTACATGCCAATTCGTATTTAGTCAATCAAATCATACTGTTCTGTATTCTAATTGGTCAGATTCTAACACTTTTAAATTAAGCCCAAGTCCTCTTATTACAGGATACGGATTTTACAGTGATTCTCTTTCTAAAGTCTTTGATGGTAAAACTTTCTATGAGCACAATAATGAATATTATTGTATTGACAGTTGGGCCGATTATTATTACTGGTTCACAAAAGAATATTGGTATCAATTTAATGATACTCAATTATATGAATATTATTATTTGAGTGAGGATAACTATGGAATGGCATCATACATTGCAAGTAATAAATACCTTGGCAAATACTACCCTTCTTTAATACAATTATTTTTTGGTGATTTAACTGTTAAAAATAACAGATTAATCAATGACAGATTTTTAGCAGAATACGATAACGAAATTGAAGAATTTAAACAACAACTTAAGACAACAAAAGAAGAAAGTAACAAGACCAACATAAAATATAAACAAAAATATGAGGATCCTAAAATATTTAACAAAGATCTATTTAGAAATAATAAATTAGAGGATAATTCTAAAAGTATTAAGACTCCAAAAACCTTTAAATCTCTTGATTCTAAGAATAATTCTAAAAACTTTGATAAAAACAAATAAATAAGCTATTTTCAAACACCTTGTATAACAATTTATGCAAGGTGTTTTTCTATTAAAAATCCATTTGTTGAAGCTCAGGAACTTCTTTCAAAAAATAATATCTCCTATTTTTATAATCAATCTTGCAACAATAATAATCTAAGCCATTGGATACAATTAGAAAATCAACATTAAATTTCAAAATCTAAATCCTTCAAATGCCATTCAGTCATCTGGCTCTGTCCTATTTCACTTAACAACTCTTTGTCTATTACTCCACAATTGGGACATTTGGGTTTGTGCTCAAAAACTAATCGCATGTTTTCATCAATAGACGGATCTCCTACTTCAAAATCATAATTGATTTTACATGTTCCGCAATTTAAATTTACCACCATAATTGAATTTGTTTAGGATCAGATTGAAAAGTTGTGGACTTTCTCATTTTATGCATAAATTTTATTTAGTCTATAGAAGAAAAATCAGTGCCTGCAACCACGCTGGCGCGGATTTGTAATCCGTGTCTTCTGTAAAGATTATAGTAGATTAAAAAACTTTTTAAAAAACATTTCTTAAATTTTAAACTAGGGATTAACAGAAACTAATAGATTTCAAAAATTTATTAGCTTTGGTTTGTTCCCTTACCAAGGGACGAACAAGCTAACAGAACTTTATTAACTCGCATTATTCATACAAAAGTATAACGAATTGTATGAATATACGATGGGTAGTGGGAAGCAATGCGGATAATCCCGATTTAGAAATACCCAAATTGGGGAGTCTTAAAAACTACAAATTTGTTCGTCTTTCTTAATCGCTAAAAATTCGTGAATTTTTCGGATTAACAAACAAAACACTCTCAATATAAGCAAAGAACTAAAACATCTAAACTCTGCATAAACATAAAATTCAACAGAAATAAGCTTAATTTCAAAATAAAAAGAGTGGTCCAAAAGTATTGTTTAAGATAATTCTGAAAAAGAACTAAGAACCGAGTGAAACGAGCTCAACGAAGTTAATCTATATCAATAATCCTGATGTATTTCAACTACGTTCAATATGACAAATTAAAACTTCACTTTTTAAACACCCTTCTTTACAATTTTTTACAAAAGCAATAATCAACATGTCTGCATTAGTTGAGTAATTACATTTTTCTTGCAGATGCTATTTTATAATTAATTTATAAGTTAGGTCTTGTTTTTCGTTTTTAATATTTACAAAATATAAACCCGATTGAATATTATTAAGCTCTATTTTATATTTCGATGAAATATTTATATTCTTAAGTAAGATAACATTATTTCCCAAAGCATTATAAATTGCTATATCGAACAAAGAATTTTCAGTGTTAGACTTTATATATAAGTAATTATCAGCAGGATTTGGGAAAATACTAATCTTTTCGGTATTCAATTTCTCGATTCCTGTTGATTGATTTATATAATATCGTCCATCATTATATAATGTTTCGCCTCCCTTATTATCGGTAGCAGTAATCATAAAATATACTGTTTCGAATTTGTGCTGAGGTAAAATTTCGCAAGAATATTTATCATCAGAAAATGTCATATCAATTTCGTGAGTTGTTTCAGACGAAGCTAGTTTCCATTTTAGCACAGCACTTGAAATTGTTCCATCGTTATCGATAATGTTTGCCGATATTGTAACAGTATCACGTTCGTTAGGTTCGCCGGGCAAAATTGTAACATCAGAAATTACAGGTAAATCGTTTATCGACGAAGAAAAACTAACAGAATACTCTGTCGATTGTGTGCTTCCTGCATCGTTATCTTCTGCATAAATAACATAATATACCGTTGTTCCTGCTGCTTGAGCAGATAATGTTCCGCTATAATTATCGCCATCGGCTGTCATAGAGATGTTATTTATATAATTTCCACTTGCGGTTCCCCATTTTACTTTTGCCAACGAAATTGTTCCATCGGAATCGGTAATATTTGCAGAAATACTTACATCTTCTGTTTCTAAAGGAGAAGTTGGAGTGTGGCTAACAGAGCCTATTGTTGGATTATTATTCCCTTCTACAGGTTTTCCTGTTACCTGAAAATCGTCGATTTCCCATTGCGATGATGAACCACCACCGTTACCTGAAGAAGTATATTGAATTGCGAAATACACATTGGCTCCGGAAATTCCGGAAATATCTACATCGCCCGAAGAAGTCCATGTTTCAGAATTTTCGGCCGACCAAGTACAAGCTAAAGTATTCCATGTAGCTGCCGTAGGGTCGCCTGTACCGGAATAATTGCCGGAATATTTTAGTTCTACAGTGGGATAATATGTATCAGCATATTTTGTCCAACTTGTAAACGACAGCATCTCTTCGGTATAAGAATCTAAATCGAACGATGGAGTAATTAACCAATCATCGCATGCTCCGGTGCCATCGTAAGCATTTATCGACATATAGCCTGTAGAACAAGTCCAATTTTCTGTTCCTGCAACATCTTCTGTATTCCAACCTGAAGGAGGACAAGAAGAAAAATCTTCGGAAAGAACAGTAACAGTAGTATTTCCTACTTCGTAATTATATTCGTTGGTAGTTGTTGTAGCGCTAGAATCGTCGGTTGCCGAAACAGTGTAATAAACAAATGTCCCATCGGTTTGAGCAGGAATTTCGCTATTGGTAATATATGTGCTGCCACTCGAAACCGACATGCTAATTTCGTTAGTTAACGAACCGCTTGTTGTTCCCCAATTTATTTTAGCATTTGTTATAGTTCTATCGGAATCGGTAATAGTTGCCGAAACACTTACTGTATTAGTTGCTGTTGGAACACTTGGTGTAATTGTAACATCAGAAATTGTTGGAACAGAATTCATAGTTACTCCACCCCATATTTGTGCTACATATTCCGGGTGATCGATAAAAGGGTTACGGTTA
>CAZDCZ010000079.1:4092-13585 GCA_964504155.1 uncultured Bacteroidales bacterium
TTGCATCATCGTAATATCCGGCAGGAATTTGCGAATAGCTATTTATGTTTAAAAATAGTAATGATATAAAAATTAGTAAAAATCTTTTCATAGTTAATCGTTTAAATTTATATTGTTTATTAAATATTTGCTGTTCTGTAATATGTTAAACATGCAAGTCTTTTTTTGTATATAGCGAATTCGTTAATAATAAAAAATCTCTTACTTTTGATGATTAAATAATTGTACTTTCAATTTTTAAAAATGTTACAAGTATATAATATAAATTTCGATAATACAATTGTAAATCGAAATAATTAGATATATAGATTTGTGCAAAAAGCTGAGATGTAGTAATATAGCTTGCGTTTTTATATGTTCAAATTAAAATTTACAAAGAATAAATTAAAGATATTATGCGAACGGTAATACAAAGAGTACAGAAAGCATCGGTAGAGATAGATAATAAAATAAAATCGGAAATAGGGAATGGTTTATTAATACTAATTGGCATTGAAGATCTTGATAATAATGAAGATATTAATTTCTTGTGTAAGAAGATATCGCAGCTTCGAATTTTCGACGATAAAGAGGGAGTAATGAACCTATCGATAAAAGATATAGATGGAGAGATATTAGCAATTAGCCAGTTTACTTTACATGCAATAACCAAAAAGGGAAATAGGCCCTCGTATATTAAAGCTGCGAAGCCTGAGATTTCGGTTCCTTTATATAAAAAGTTTGTTGATACCTTATCGGAGAGTATTGGCAAAGAAGTAAAAACGGGTAAATTTGGTGCACATATGAATGTTTCGCTTATTAATGATGGTCCGGTAACTATTATAATTGATTCAAAAAACAAAGATTTTTAATTTTAAAGATACTTGTAGTATTTAAAATGATTGAAATTAGCAATTTGTTATCTTTGCAAAATCAATTAGCATGAGATATAGAAATCGGGAAATTAGTATCTTTGAAAAATAAAAATTACGATGACATTAGCTGAAGCACAAGAAAAGGTAGATTTTTGGATAAAGAAATATGGTGTTCGATATTTTAACGAACTTACCAATATGACACTTTTAACCGAAGAAGTTGGTGAATTGGCACGAATAATGGCACGAGAATATGGAGAACAATCGTTTAAAGAATCCGATAAGGAAAAAAATCTGTCGGAAGAGTTAGCTGACATATTTTTTGTGTTAATTTGCATTGCAAATCAAACCGATGTTGATTTAGAAAAAGCATTTTTAGAAAGTATAGATAAAAAAACTAAAAGAGATAAAACACGACATATTGAAAATACAAAACTAAAATAATTATGGAAAATTTTTTTAATAAGTACAATAACGATTTTTTAAAAGAAAAAATTAATCAAAAAGTTTCTGTAATAGCAAATAACAGTCATCAATATGCTAGTGCAGAAACGTTAAAGCAAATATTTAGTTTAATAGATTTAACTAGCTTAAATACAGAAGATAATTGCAATAATATTTCGGATATGTGTAATAAGGTAAATAACTTTAAAGCTAAGTATCCCGATATGCCGAATGTTGCTGCATTATGTATTTATCCAAGTATGGTAAAATGTGTTAAAGAAAATTTAAGCGAAGCCAATATTAATATTGCTGCTGTTGGTGCCGGCTTCCCTTCATCGCAAACATTTTTAGAAGTAAAAATTGCAGAGGTAAAGCAAGCTGTTGCAATGGGAGCAAACGAGATAGATATTGTAATATCGGTAGGAGAATTACTAAAAGGAAACTACAAATTTGTTTTTGATGAGATAAAACAGATAAAAGAAGCAATTGGAGACAAGCATCTTAAAGTAATTCTTGAATCAGGAGCTCTTGTGTCTCACAATGATATTTGGAAAGCCAGTATTTTAGCTATTGAAGCAGGAGCCGATTTTATTAAAACATCAACCGGAAAACAACAACCTGCCGCTACTTTAGATGCTGTATATATTATGACAAAAGTAATAAAGGATTATTACAACAGAACAGGTAAAAAAATAGGAATAAAACCTGCAGGTGGAATATCATTACCCGAAGATGCTTTAGGATATTATGCTGTTGTAAAAGAAAATCTGGGCGAAGAATGGACAAATAATAAATTATTTAGAATTGGTGCCAGCAGATTGGCAAATAATTTATTATCGAAGATATACGATGATGAAATAAAATATTTTTAATTTTTATACATAAAAAACAAAAAGATGCTGTTCAAAAAAGACTAGATTATTGTTTTCGACCTTGCGGAGAAATCTGTTAATCAAAGTCCTTGTCATTTCGACCTTGTGGAGAAATCTGTTAATAAGTGCTTTTGGTTATAAATTTGTATTTTATTATTCTACTATACAGATGTCTCGACTATCGCTCGACATGACAAGAATATTAAACACTTGTCATTTCTACCTTGCGGAGAAATCTGTTAATAAATAATTCTTAATTCTACTTAGCAAATGTCTCGACTACGCTCGACATGACAAATTAAATTTCGTCTTCATTTTTTTGAACAGCATCTTTTTTCTGTCGCAACAGAAATATTTTATTCAAATAAAAAATCGAAATCATCACCGGAGGCTAATTCTCGTGGTTCTTCGTTAAACTTAAATATTCTAGCTTTACGATTTCCAATAAGTTCGAATTTTGCATTTTCTAATTTAAGAATTGTTCCTTCTCGTAATCCTACAATATAAATATATGGGTTAGCAACCATAAATTCTTCTATTCTCATTTCGCGTGTTTCTCCGGCATGTCCTTCGGGATTAGCATCGAGATAATGTGGGTTTATTTGAAATCGGACAAGGTTTATAGCATGAAAACTATCAGGCTCGACAATAGGCATGTCGTTAGTAGTTTTTATTGTCGGGCAAGCAGCATTTGAACCTGCACTCCAACCAATATATGGTATTCCTTTTAAACATTGATATCTAATGCTTTCTAATATATCGTCTTGTTGCATTAGTTTTAATAGATTAAAAGAATTTCCTCCACCAATAACAAATGCTTCGGCATCTAATATTGCTTTTTTTCTTTCTTCGGGAGCATAATTATGAATCGAGTCGACTTCTATTCCCAAAGGGGTAAATCTTTCTTGAACTTTTTTTTGATATTCGTCGAAAGAGAAAGTAACTGCTGCATATGGAATAAAAAGAATTTTTTTTATTTTTCCGTCGAGAAAATTCTTAATATGAGGCATTGGATATGTTAAATACTCTTCGCCTGCATTTGTTGAATTGCTTATTAGTAATAACTTCATAGTTAATATATGTATTTATTAATAGTAATTTTTCTAAATATTAAACAAATTTACTAAAACTAAATTAAATGCGAATACCAATAATAAGTATATCGTCAATTTGTTCTCGATTTCCTTTCCATTCTAAAAACGTTTCTTCCAGAATTTCTTTTTGTTCCGCCATGCTTTTCTCGTGAATAGCAGTAAGGATGTTTTTAAATGGAGTATTTCTGAATTTTTTTCCGTTTATTCCTCCAAATTGGTCGGAATAACCATCGGTAAATAAGTATATTATATCGTTTTTCTGAAGTTTTATTTTGTGATTTGTAAAAGATTCTTTTTCGTGAACATAAATCCCAATCGGCATTCTATCACCTTTTATTTGTTCAAGATTTTTGTTTCTAATTAAATATAAAGAATTATAGGCCCCTGAAAATTGTAATTCCTGATTTTCTTTATCAATAATACAAAGTGCAGCATCCATTCCGTCTTTTGTTTCGTTTACTTTTCCGGTTTGATGAAGCGATTTTTTAACGTAATTTCTTAATTGATTAAGAATTATATTTGCTTTTAGTTCTACTTCTTTATTAACAATCTCGTTTAAGAAAGCAAATCCCAGCATACTCAAAAATGCCCCGGGCACTCCATGTCCGGTACAATCGACAGCTGCAATTATAATCTTGTTTTCTTTATGAGCTACCCAATAAAAATCGCCACTTACAACATCTCGAGGTTTGAATACTATAAAATGTTGTGGAATTAATTTTGTAATAAAATCGCCGGGAGGCAAAATTGCTGTTTGTATTCTGCTTGCATACTCAATACTATCGGTAATTTGCTTTTTCTGATAAGCCAATAATCGGTTTTTATGACGTATTTTTCTGTTTTTATATAAATACATTATTAGAAAAACAAAAACAAAAACAAAACCTAATAATAATGAAGCAGCATAATATTTTTGTTTTTTCATTTTAAGATTTGTAATCTCTTTTTCTTTTTTTAGTAGTATTATTTCTTTTTCTTTTTTCTCCGATTCATATTTCTCTTGTATTTCGGCAATTTGCTCCGATTGCGATTCGTTAAAAATAGTATCGTGTGTTGCAAAATACAACTCGTGATATTTAAGGGCTTTTACGAAATTTTTATTTTCTAAAAATATAGAATATAATGCCCTATAACTATCTTGCATATCTCGTTTAGCTCCAATTTCTTTTGCTAAACTCAGAGCTTTATTATGATATTTTATTGAACGTTCTGTTTGTCCTTTAGTATTTAGGCAACTTGCAATATTGTGATAGTCTGAAATTATTTCCTTTTTATTTTTTAATTCTTTATCGACTTCAAGATTTTTAAAGTAATATTTAAGAGCAAGATCTGTCTGACCTAATTGGTCGTAAATTTCTGCCAAGTTCGATAAAGCCATGGCTTGTTGTCGTCTTAGTCCTAATTTTAGATATATTTCGTAAGCCTTTTGAAAATAATTTCTAACATTATCGTAATTTTCGGTATAATAATTTACAATAGCCATATTATTGTAAAGAAGGGCAATTCCTTTTAGGTCGTTTATTTGTTTTCGTATTTCAAGCGACTTTTTGTAATAGAACATTGATTTTTTATAATTTTCTAAACGAAAATAAATAAGACCTAAATTGAGAAATGTTTTTGAAATATTTAATGAGTCTGAAGATTTTTCATAAAGATTTAAGGCTTTAATAAGATATTTTATTGATTTAGAATAGTCTCCTTTTTTTTCGTAAACAACACCTAAATTGTTATAAACGCTCGGAATATTTGTGCTATCGTTTATTAATTTCCAATAATTTAAAACCTGATTATAACTAGATATTGCCTCATCAAAACTTCCGGTTTTTGTAAAGAAATTTCCTTTTTGTAAATATACTCGCGATAAGTAGGATGAATTATCAATATCTTTAGATATTTCACATGCTTTATCTATGTATAGTTTAGCTTTATCTATATCGTTATCTTCGTAGTAATTATATAATTGTAATAAGATTTTAACGTTTACTGTATCATAAGATTCAGTTAATGTATTTTCTATACTATCGATATTAATTTGTTGACTAAATATTGTTTCTGTAGATATTACAAAAAATAATAAAAAAATTAATATTTTATTTTTCATGCCAACAAGATATTTAAAATTAAAAAATTAAGCACAATTTACATTTTTAATTTTAAATACAAGCATTTTAAATTTATTGAAATAAAGAAGAGGCTGTCCAAAAAGCCATAAATAGATTGAAACTTTATTTTTTGGACAGCCTCTTCTTTTGTTTTTTTTGCTATTTAAAAAGCAAAAGATATTCCTACTGCAAAAGGATGTAGCTCTGGACCTTTGTTTTTTTCAAATAATGAAGTCATATAGTAATTTGCATATAAATTTACATTTTCAAACCCCAGTTTTGCTGTTAATCCATATCTGAATGGAGAAAGATTAAAGTCGTCTCTGGTTTTAGTTTTCACTTTAGAGCCATCGTCTTTATATACTACTTTTGTGTGCGACCCAATTTTTACACCACCTATTACTCCGGCAGAAATATTAAATTCATCGTGTTTAATCGGGATATGTAATTCTAATAGTATAGGAGCTGTAAGATAGGTAGTTGTAAGTTTTGTTTTACTTATATTACTTCCTTGATAAGTAGTCGCATCTTCTACTATTATGCCATTTACTTTCTGAATAGTAATATCGTTGTCGAAACGATAATTATTAAACTCTAAACCTAAGCCGGTTACAATGCCAAATTGTTCGTTTATTAGGTTGATGCTGTATTGAGCAAAATTAAGATTAAAGTTCCACGATTTACCTGTATTTAAGTCCATAAATTCATCGTTATCATCACGCGAAATTGAAAAGTCGTTATTACAATAGTTATTTATACCAAACTCTATTGCAGCCCAACTTCCTTTAAAATCTTTTTTACCCTTGTTTTTAATATTATAAAAATAAGTATCTAATTCTTCTAGAGCTTCTAGAGCTTCTAATTCTTCAAGGTCATCAGGGTCGTCTGTTTTCTTAACAGTTATTGTAGTTTTCCCCTTATCGTCTTTAATAATAGTAACAATTTTATGTTTAAATTTAATATTTGTTGCATCACTAGTATCCGACAATAATTCTTCTGTAAGAGCTTTTTCTTCATTTTCTAAAATTACTTCTAAAGAATCGGCTTCTTGACTAAAAACATTTAAAGTTAAACTTAAAATAAAAAGTGATAAAATAATTTTGTTCATAATCTTATTGTTTTATATTAATATTTTTATTTATTCGTATGACGGTTAATAATATTATTTTGTTACAGCTATATTAATTTTTTATTGGAGTATTTAATGCAAAATATTTAGTCTCTAGATGTATTGCTTTTGTTTTTCCTTTTTTATCCTGTTTTTGTTCAAATTTAATATTGCTTCCGGTAATACTGTTTATTACTTTAATGCCGGTATCGGCTATATCCCATAATTGCAAAGATTTAATTTTATTTACATTTGTTTTGTTTCGTATTTTTTTGGCAGCTGTTTTCGATAAATATCCTATTATTGAATGATTTTTAAAATCTGATTGTTTTTTTGTCGTTGCATCATTTTTAAACGATGAGTTTAGATTAACATCACGAAGTTCTGCAATATCAGAATTATAAGTATTTTCTATTTTTATTTTTTTTGCTTTAGCAATAATTATGGGCTCATTTATTTGAATTCTAATATTGGGTTTTATTATTTTAAGTTTTTCTTTATGTAATACTTTCTTATTATTTGTATTTATGTTATTTATGTTCTTATAATTATTTTTTTTTGTTATTGATTTCTTCTTATTTTTTGTGTCTTTTTGTATTGTTTTGTTTTCTTTTACTTGTATCGATCCGGTATTTTGCATCTTTGTTTCTGCAAAATTGTTATCTGTATTTTCGGGAAGTAAAAACCAAAACGATACTAGTAATATTATTGAAGCAGCTATAGAAGAATATCTATATAAATATCTAATTTTGGAATGTTCTACTTTTCCCGATTTCAACAATTTATTTTTATCGGGGAAAGAGATATTAGTATTAGCTTTATTTATTGTTTTTAAGAATAGCTGATATTCGTTTTTATTTTTACCCGATTCGTTTACTAGTTTATCGAATTCTTCAATTTCTTTTTCCGGCATATCTCCTTCTATTCTAGCTATACACAAATCGGAAAAATTCGATTCTGAATTATTATTTGCCAAGTTGTTTTTTAATAAATTTTCTTTATCACAAAAGATAATTTTCTTTGTTTCTAAAGGAATGTTTTTTAAAGAGTCGAATTCGGATTGCAATTCAGGATGTTTTTCTAAAAACAAGAATAATTCTTTTTCTTGCTCACTATCAAGTGTTCCATCGATATAATCGATAAAATATATTTCGTAATTTAATTTATTAATATTTAGCATAATTGTAATTATTAAATTATTGCTTCTATACTACCAATGTATTTCTTTAAAGCCATTCTACCTCTATAAATATATACTTTAACCTGAGATTCGGACAAATCGGTAATTTCTGCTATTTCGTTGTATGTATATCCTTCGTAATCGCGAAGTAAGATAACAGAGCGTTGAATGTCCGGCAGTTTTTGTAATGCCTCATTTAAAATCTCATTAATCCCGGTATAAGCATTAGTATATGAAAGTTCAGGTTTATTCTCAACTTCACTTATTTTCTTTTCTTTTCTAATTAAATCTATCATTGTATGATATGCCGTTGAAAAAAGGTACGATTTAGATTTTTCGAATAATATTTTACTTGCCTGAATCCACAGTTTTTCAAAACTATCTTGTACAATATCTTTAGCTTTATTTTCGTCCTTAATGTTTTTAAGGATAAAACGATAAACTCCATCTGAATACCATTCAACACATGTGTTATATTGCTCGGTTGTCATTATTTATTTTTATTTGTTGATATGACGAATAAGTCTTAAAATTGTTACAATTTTTTTTACTTTTATAAATTTAGTTTTTAGATAAACTAAATAAGTAAATTAATTGCTTTTTAAGTATTTAACAAAAAGATCAAGAAATTTACTATCATAAATAAATATCAATCTGGTAAACAGGGATATATATGCATTTTTATAAAAAATCAAAATCAATTAACGAGTTAAATATTAGCTAATTTAAAATTATAAACAGATGAAAAAACACATATTAGTTATTGCAATTTTATTAAATATAATTGCAGGGTGTACAAATCAAAAAAGCAATTCTAATGATTATGCACAAGAGCACTTAGTAAATGCTGTGATATGGACTCAATATTCAGGCGAAATAAAAGCAATCTATTATCAATCGTTTAATTTGGCAAAAATGCAATTGCTCGAAAATAAAAAGAATTCAGGAAACACAAAACCCAAAGCTGTTGTTGTAGATATTGATGAAACGATGCTCGATAACAGTCCATTTGAAGCAAAATGCATAGAAACAGGAAAATCATATTCGAAAGAGAATTGGAGCAAATGGGTATCGCAAATTAATGCTAAAGCATTGCCGGGAGCTATGGAGTTCTCGAAATTTGCCAAGAAAAATAATGTCGATATATTTTATATCTCAAATAGAAGTGTTGATGATTTTGATGTAACATTAAAGAATCTTCAAAAAGAAGGTTTTGCTTTTGCCGATTCTAGTCATTTATTATTAAAATCGGATGTAAGCAGTAAAAAAATACGACGAGAAATAGTTAGTGCCAATTATGAAATATTATTATTAATTGGCGATAATTTGAACGATTTTTCTGAGATTTTTGAAGATAGGTCAAATAGCTATGGATTCGATACTGTTGAAAAAATGAAAGAAGAATTTGGTAAACGATTTATTATTCTTCCAAATGCTATGTATGGATCTTGGGAAGGTCCAATATATAACGATACTCATAATCTAAGCGAAAAGGAAAAGAAAAACTTAAGAAAAGAAAAACTTATTAGTTATTAGAATAATTTTTATAAAGCAATTCGTTGCAGAATGGGGATCACTTTAAAAAGTTGTGGAGAGTCATTATAATCCGGGCTGAAAGCCCAATTTAATTTAGCCCGATGGCAACGCCTCGGGTTAGATTATAGATCATTTTGACGTCCTGAAAGGACAACACTCCAAAGATATTTTTCGTTATAATCAATACCATATTCTTCCAAAAACATTAAATATTCTTCTTTATAACTCATCTTTTGATGATGTTTTTACTGAAACTGAATGTATTGTTTTGTTTTATCGTATAACGAAGGACTTACCGAGAAA
>CAZDCZ010000080.1:0-13172 GCA_964504155.1 uncultured Bacteroidales bacterium
ATTTTTAATTTAACGTATTTAGAATCGTATAAAAAATTTAGATTGCAAATTATTTAAAAAAAATTAAATGCCATTCTAAACGAGTTTAAATTTTATGACTTTTTAGAGAGGACTCAATATTATTTTGTTTGTAAAAATAAAATCAATATTTTTGATTCTAAATAAATATTTTTATCATATGAGCGTATTAGTAAATAAAAATTCAAAAGTTATAGTTCAAGGTTTTACCGGTAGCGAGGGTTCATTTCATGCTCAACAAATGATTGAATATGGAACAAATGTGGTAGGAGGGGTTACGCCGGGTAAAGGAGAACAAACTCATCTTAACTTACCTGTTTTTAATACTGTTGAAGATGCTGTAAAATATACAAATTCTGATGTTTCTGTAATATTTGTGCCGCCTGCTTTTGCCGCCGATGCAATTATGGAAGCAGCCGATGCTGGAGTTAAAGTTATTATTGTCATTAGCGAAGGAATTCCTACTTCGGATATGATAAAAGTAAAAGAGTTTATTAAAAATAAAAATTGCCGCTTAGTCGGACCTAATTGTCCCGGAGTAATTACCCCGGGAGAAGCTAAAGTTGGAATTATGCCCGGCTTTATCCACAAAAAAGGTACTATTGGTATTATATCTCGATCTGGTACTTTAACATACGAAGCAGTAGATCAGGTTACAAAAGTAGGATTAGGGCAATCTACTTGTATTGGTATTGGAGGAGACCCTATTATTGGCACTACTACTCTCGATGCTGTAAAACTTTTAATGGACGATAAACAAACCGAGGGAATTATTCTTATCGGAGAAATTGGTGGAAATATGGAAGCTGAAGCTGCCTTATGGATAAAAGATAATGGCACAAAACCTGTTGTGGGATTTATTGCCGGGAAAACAGCTCCTAAAGGTCGAAGAATGGGACATGCCGGCGCTATTATTGGAGGAAAAGACGATACTGCTGCTGCAAAAATGAAAATTATGAGCGAATGTGGAATTCATGTGGTTGAATCTCCTGCAGATATCGGAGCCAAAATGTTTGAAGTATTAAAATAAGAGCCCACTCCGAAAAGTCTTTATATTTTAACTTTTTTGTTGATTTTGTTTTGTTAATTTTTAATTTAACGTATTTAGAATCGTATAAAAAATTTTGATTGCAAATTATTTATTTTATGCCATTCTAAACGAGTTTAAATTTTATGACTTTTCGGAGTGGGCTCAATATCGCAATACTCAAAAAAAAAAAGCATCTGATTATTGAATATAATTACTTTATATAATTATAAATTATGCATTACTTTTATAAACAATTAGTTAGTTTTTTACGTTACAATAAGAAAAATACAATTATGCAATCATTATTTCTACTTGCAACAATATTATTTTTTGCTGTATCGACAAGTTTTGGTCAGATTATGCGACAAGCACTTCCTAATTTTTATTTACCTATAGATTCAACACTAATTGATAAAAATAATAAAGAAAAATTAAACAATTCGAAAATGAATTTTAGAATGAGCATCGGAACAGGAATTAGTAGCATATCGGGAATGGGGACTTGTTCAAACTCATACCTTGCGCCTAGTATTGATTATAAATTAAATAATAATTTAAATTTTCATTTCAGTGGCATATTCATGTCGAATAATATGTTTAACGAAAATAATTTTAATTCAAATAATCTATTTAATCAACAAACCAATAATTGGGGCATTAGTGGTAGTGGAAATTACAAATTAGGAGGCAAAACAAATATAATTGGAAGTGGAGTATATTACAATAATAGTCAATCGGTTTTCGACCAACAATATTTAAATTCGTTAAATCAGAATTATAGTGCTGTTGCAGTTGGAGTTAATTATAAAATCACTGAGAATGTTCACATAAATGCACAAGTAAGGTTTTCGAACGGAATTAATCCTTATTACAGTAATTCGATGTTTAACAGATTTAATAATACATATAATAATAGTTTTGATAATATGTATTCTCCTTTTTTTTGGTAATTATTTAAACACTTTAATATTTTGAAATCTAAAGAACTTATTTTAATTTTATTATTTAGCTTTACACTAAATTTATATGCTCAAGAAAAAACTGTTTCTTATCCATTTATCGAAGGCGAAGAAATTACTTATGATGCTGTTTATAACTGGAAATTTATATGGGTAAATGCCGGGAAAGTTTCTTTTAATGTTGCTAAAACACAAATTAATAACAAGGATAGTTATCATTTTATCAGCAAAGGAAGAAGTCTAAAATCGTACGATTGGTTTTATACAGTACGTGATATTTTTCAGTCATACGCAAAATTCAATACTCTATCGCCTTATTATTTCGAAAGAAAAACTTTAGAAGGAGATTATTGGGTTCATAACAAATACAATTTTAATTATTCCGATTCGCTCATTTTTTCGCAAACCGAAAATACAAAAAAACCATATACAAAAGATGCTCTTAAGTTATTACCAAGAACTTACGATGTACTTTCAGGAGTTTACTTTACTAGAAGTATCGATTTCTCGAAATGTAAAATTAACGATACCATTCCTCTTAGAATGATAATAGATAATGAAATATTTGATCTATACATCAGATATCTGGGAAAAGAAATACTCAAAACACGCGATAATAGAACGTTTCGAACAATAAAGTTTTCTGCCCTACTTGTTGAAGGAACTACTTTTAAAGGCGGAGAAGACCTTTTAGTATGGGTTACCGACGATAAAAACAAAATTCCGGTACTTATTGAAGCTAAAATACTTGTTGGCTCTGTAAAAGCAATATTAAGCGGAACAAAAAATCTTAAATACCCAATAGAAGCCGAAATATTTAATTAATTGCTTACCTTATTCTTCTTATGCTTTTTATTGTATTTAATCAAGTAAAAAGGCTTACAATCTAACACACCGTTTGAGAATGATATTTTCTCATACTAAAGAAAAGGGCGTAGCTTATACAAAACTGGCAAGATGGTTTAATAAAATTACAGAATCAGGATTTAAATCATTTAATACAATATCGGCAATTATTTATAGTCATTATCCAGAGATACTAAACTTCTTTGACAACAGAAGTACAAATGCTTCAGCAGAATCTTTTAATGCTAAAATAAAAGCTTTCAGACCTACACAAAGATGTATGACAGATATATCATTCTTTTTATTCAGACTTGCTAAAATTTATGCCTAATCCCCCGAATTTTAAAGTGAGCCGTAAAAAAGTAACTCAAGTTATTAAGAATATATTTCTTTTTTAGCTGCTTTCATAGTATTTTGTAATAAAGCAACAATTGTCATAGGTCCAACACCACCTGGGACAGGAGTAATATAACTTGCTTTTTGCGCTACTTCATCAAACTTAACATCACCAAGTAATTTCCATCCCGATTTTGTTTTATCTGATTTTACTCTTGTAATTCCAACATCAATTACCGTTGCTCCTTCTTTTACCATATTGGCAGTAATAAATTCTGCTTTTCCTAAAGCAACAATAAGAATATCTGCCGATTTAGTTATTTCAGCAAGATTTTTTGTACGACTATGAGTTAATGTAACCGTTGCATTACCGGGGTTTGATTTTTGTCCCATCAATACACTAATTGGTTTTCCAACAATATTGCTTCTTCCAATAACAACACAATGTTTGCCTTCGGTTTCGATATTGTAACGTTTTATAAGCTCTACAATTCCGGCAGGAGTAGCAGAAACATAAGCAGGTAATCCGATTAACATTCTACCTACATTAATTGGATGAAAACCATCGACATCTTTTTTGGGGTCGATTGCTTCAATAATTTTTTGTTCGGCAATATGTTTTGGTAATGGTAATTGTACTATAAGTCCATCAATATCATCATCTTTATTTATTTCTTTAACTTTATTAAGTAAATCGATTTCAGAAATATTTTCGTTAAAACGTACTATAGTAGATTTAAAACCAACTTGTTTACACGATTTTTCCTTACTGGCAATATAAGTTTGACTAGCACCATCGTTACCAACAATTATAGCAGCTAAATGAGGAGTTTTACCCCCGTTTTTTTGAAATATATTTACTTCTTCAGCTATTTCTCTCTTTATTTCTGCTGATATTTTTTTACCATCAATTAAATTCATAACTAAATTATTAATTATATTGTATTATGATTATCTTTTCATCATTGGTTTATTTCCCATTAAATTTCCAAGACCTTTGCCACCTTTCATCATTTTCATCATCTTTCGAGTTTCATAAAATTGTTTTATTAAGCTATTTATTTCCTGAATATTTGTTCCACTACCATTGGCAATACGTTTCTTCCTGCTTCCGTTTAATAATTTAGGATTTCGTCTTTCTTCAACTGTCATTGAGTGAATAATTGCTTCAATACCTTTGAAAGCATCGTCGTCAACATCGACTTTTTTCATTGCTTTACCCATTCCCGGAATCATTCCTGCAAGATCTTTTAGATTTCCCATTTTCTTTATCTGTCCGATTTGAGTAAGAAAATCTTCAAAATCGAATTGATTTTTAGCAATCTTTTTATTTAATCGTCTTGCTTCTTCTATATTGTATTGTTCCTGAGCTTTTTCAACTAACGACACAACATCACCCATTCCAAGAATACGGTCTGCCATTCTTTCTGGATGAAAAACATCAATTGCATCCATCTTTTCGCCCGAACCAATAAATTTTATTGGTTTATTAACAACCGCTCTGATAGAAAGTGCGGCTCCACCACGAGTATCACCATCGAGTTTAGTTAAAACAACACCTTCGTAATCGAGTCGATTATTAAATTCTTTTGCAGTATTAACAGCATCCTGACCTGTCATTGAATCAACAACAAATAATGTTTCTTGTGGATTTATTGCTTTTTTTATTGAAGTAATTTCATTCATCATTTGCTCGTCAATAGCTAATCGTCCGGCAGTATCGATAATAACAATGTCGTTCCCTTGTTTTTTAGCATGTTTAACAGCTTCTTTAGCTATTTTTACAGCATTTTTATTATCTTCATCGGTATAAACCGGAACATTAATTTGCTCTCCCAGAACTTTTAATTGTTCAATAGCAGCAGGACGATAAATATCGCATGCAACCAATAAAGGATTTTTTCCTTTTTTTGTTTTTAAGTAATTAGCTAATTTGCCAGAAAATGTTGTTTTACCTGAACCTTGCAAACCGGCTATTAGAATGATAGCAGGATTTCCTTTTTGGTTAATTTCTATTGCTTTCCCGCCCATCAATTTGGCTAATTCGTCGTGAACGATTTTAACCATTAATTGTCCGGGTTTCACTGAATTTAACACATTAGAACCTAAAGCTTTTTCTTTAACATCGTCAGTAAAAGTCTTTGCAATTTTATAATTAACATCGGCATCTAATAATGCTCTTCTAACATCTTTTAATGTTTCTGCTATATTAATCTCGGAAATTCTTCCTTGTCCTTTTAATATTTTAAAGGATTTATCCAGTCTGTCTGTTAAATTGTCAAACATATCTTTTAGTTTTTTTTTTGTATCACAAAAGTAATAAATTCTATCTATAATTTACATTCTTTCAGGCATAGAAATACCTAATAAATCCATTGAAGATGCAAGGATTTTTCCTACTTCTTGAGATAATAACAATCTAAATTTTACTAATTCAATATTGTCTTCTTTTAAAATAGAATAATCGTGATAAAACTGATTATATTCTTTTGCAAGTTCATAGACATAATTAGCAATAATAGCAGGAGTAGTATTTTTAGCAGCTTCCTTTATAACATCCGTATATTTATGAATTAATTTTATTAAATTAATTTCTTTTTCTTCTAAATTAATATTTTCATAAATATCGATAGAATAATTAATATTTTTTTCTTTTGCTTTTCGCAGTAAGGATTGAATACGTGTATATGAATATTGAATAAACGGACCTGTATTTCCATTAAAATCGATTGATTCTTTAGGATTGAATGTCATATTCTTTTTAGGATCGACTTTAAGAATAAAATATTTTAGAGCTCCTAGTCCAATTTTTTTAATAATGGTTTTCTTTTCATCATCGGAATAAGAATCTAATTTTCCTAATTCGTTTGACATTTCTTCTGATGTATTAATCATTTCTTGCATAAGGTCGTCTGCATCTACAACAGTTCCTTCTCGCGATTTCATTTTTCCTTCGGGCAATTCTACCATTCCGTAAGATAAATGATAAATATTTTCGAACCAATCATAGTCTAATTTGTGTAATATCTGCTTCAATACTTGAAAATGATAATTTTGTTCGTTTCCGACAACATATATTAATTCATCAACATCAAAATCTGAGAATCGTTCTTTGGCAGTGCCAATATCTTGGGTCATATATACCGATGTTCCATCGGAGCGCAAAAGAAGTTTTTGATCAAGTCCTTCGTCCGACAAATCAACCCACACCGAGCCATCATCTTTTTTGTAAAACAGATTTTTTTCTAAGCCATACTGAACTGTTGATTTGCCTAATTTGTATGTATTTGACTCGAAATAAACTTTATCGAAATCGACACCTAAGTTTTTATATGTAATATCGAAACCTTTAAGTACCCACGAGTTCATTTTTTCCCATAACTCATATACTTGAGCATCTTTTGCTTCCCATTTTTGAAGCATTTTCTGAGCTTCAATAATTAATGGGGCGTTCTTTTTTGCTTCTTCTTCGGTTTTGCCCTGATTAATTAATTCTGCTATTTGCTTTTTATATTCTTGATCGAACTTAACATAATACTCTCCAACAAGGTGATCGCCTTTCTTCCCGGTTGTTTCAGGAGTTTCGTTATTTCCCCATTTTTGCCATGCAAGCATCGATTTGCAAATATGTATTCCTCTATCGTTTACAAGATTTACTTTTACAATTTTATCGCCGCTAGCTTCAATAATTTTTGCAACAGAAAAGCCCAATAGATTATTTCGTATATGGCCTAAATGAAGTGGTTTATTTGTGTTTGGCGATGAATATTCTATCATTACCGTTCTAGGATTGTCTTTTTTTATTATTCCATAGTTGGGATTTTTCGAAATAGAATTTAAAAATTCAATCCAAAAGCTATTATCTATAGATAGATTTAAAAAACCTTTAATAATATTATATTCTTTTATCTCTGAAATATGTTGTTTCAAATATTCTCCTATTTCAGTTGCTGTTTGTTCCGGTGGTAATTTAGAAATCCTTAATAAAGGAAATACAACTAAAGTATAATCTCCTTTAAAGTTCTTTCGGGTTTTTTGTATTTGTATTAAGCTGTTGTCCGGAGCTTGTCTATATATTTTTTGAATTGCCTCTAGAACTTTCTCTTTTAATTTTGCCTCTACATTCATTCTTCGGAACATTTAGTTATTGCGGGCTAAAGCATTGACAAATAATACATTAGTCCATGTTTGTTGTTTCTGATTATTCTTAGCCGACAAAGATAATAAACCATAACTAAAATTTGGTAAAAACGAAAAGTTTTATAAAATAATAAACCCACATGAATATTATAATATTGTGAATTTACTAACTATTTTATTACTTTCTCTTTAAGTATTGATAATCGAGATAATAAATAATTTTTAAGGATAAACTATTAAATTGTGGTGAATCGAAAATATTATCTAAATTATCGATATAATTATTAATAATATTACTATCGAAAGTATTAATTGAATTTTTCCAGACTATTGATAATTCGCTACCCGGAGCAAAATTCCAAATATAATTCATGTCAATATTAAAAGCATTATAATTTATGTCCTGATCTGCTCCATATGTATCGTATCCAATGCTTGAGCTTAAATTTCCATTTTCTTCTAAATTGTAGAAATCTTTATATTTTACAATTCTCCAATAATGGCGTACTCTTATACTCAACGACATTTTACTTGTAAAAATATAACTTCCTTTAAAAGTGTTAACAAGAGTTTGTTCATTCCTTTTTCCAAAAGTAATTACTACATTATCGTTAGAATCTATATCGTTGTCAACATAACCACACATATTAAATATTTTACTATATCGTGCATTATATATTAACATTAATCTATCGTTAACTCTAAATCGTGGAGAAAAATTTATTGAATATGATTCTCTATTATCATTTATTGAAGTATATTTTCCTGCGCTAAGATCGAAAGCTATTTTTTTTCTATAATCACTCGACATAAATGTACTTATATAAAAGCCTGCAGGAATTTTAACCATCCATCCATCGACACGAGGCTCAAAATAGTCGTGTTCTTTTATAGGACGAAACATACTGAAAAAGCCCAAATGCATCTGACTTTTTTTGAGTGTTGTAGAACTATGCATCCTAACAACAAGACTTGTGTATTTTCGAGGTTCATATAACATCTGATGCTGTAAACTTATCTCATTGTTCCAATTTAACACTTTCCAAAATGGGGTATTTATATTATATTCTAAATCAAGACTATTACTAAATTCATTATTACTTCTTAGAAATCCCATATCGTTGGGATTGTATGTATCAGATTCAACATTGTGCATATAATTAAAAAGAAATTTTCCTTTAGTTTTCCTTAAGCTTAAGAAATATGCATGTCCATATTCTTTTTCGCTAGTATATTTCTGATTTAAAATACCCCTACCAAATATTCTATATGAATTTTCTTTATTGTTTAATGATAACTCTGTACCTGTAACATAAGCATTATACTTTTCGTTTGCATGCAAAACGCTAGTATTTACTAAGCTAACATAAGAATTATTTTTCAAGCTTTGATCGAGTACCAGCATATTATAATTAGAGAATCCCTGGGTTTGAATATCTCGTTTATTTTTAGTTATTGTATCAATTATAGTAGCATATGATGCAGATGTCATTGCATTAAAAAAACCAATTCCCAAACCTTTACTTGTTCTTCCCGAAATTTTTGATGCATTAATCATCTTTGTTTCAACAGGATTCAATTTTACATCTTCATTATCATTTAGTTTATCGTATACATCATAATATCCGGTTGGTCTATCTCCTATTCTTCGCGAATAAAATATCCCACCTTTATTAAATAATTCTGTTCCTTCGGTAAAGAAAGGTCTTTTCTCGTCGTAATGAACTTCGAAAGGTGATAAATTTAGAATTTGGTCGTCGGATTGTACTTGTCCAAAATCCGGGACTAGAGTCATATCCAGAGTAAAACTTTCGTTAATTCCGTATTTTAAATCCATACCGCCGTTGTAAGTGCTTCCATATTTTCCATCAGAATTGTTTTCGATATATGATGAAATATACGGAGTAAATGATAATCGCAAAGGAGGATCTATATCTTTTATTCCTGACAATTCTCCAGCCTGAGTGATAAAGCCTTGTATATCAATATCGACAAAATTCCAAGTATCCCACTCTTTATATCTTTTTATATGACGAAAAAAATGTAATCCCCAATTTTTTCTGTTTTTAACAGGAAAACGAAGAGCAGAAAAAGGAATCTTCATTTCGGCTACCCATCCGAAATTGGTTATTCTAACTTTACTTTCCCAAACTGCATTCCAATTTATATCTTTTCTTTCGCCTGTATGTTTCAAATCTGTTTGAATACCAGAAGCCGATACCATAAACTCAACCATATTAACTCCATCGTTAAAAGGATTAATTAATACCGTAAATAAATCAGCGTTTAGGTTTCCAGCTTCGTCGCGTTTCCCAAGTTCTCTATAAATACTATCGGGAGCAGTATCGTATAATGTAGCGCCAATATATATGGCGTTATTATCGTAGATTATTTTTACTTCTGTTTTTTGTGAAGGTTGATGTCCATTATACGGAACAAATTGAAAGAAATCATTTGCAACTGCTGCATCTTCCCATATCTCTTCGTTTATTATTCCATCGATAATGGGTTTACTTTGGATTTTATGTATTTTTATATTTCTAGTTGTTTGTCCATACGAAACACTTAAACTCATTAGAACAACTACACAAAGAACTGCAATCTTATTCATCTCCACAATTTATTTTTTTGAATGTACTCGTATTTTGACAACTCAAATAAAATAAAGTTTAAAGTTGAATATTAAAATTCTGAAGTAAAATAGAAATTTATATTTTCGAATTTATTTTGTGCCATTTGTAAGGCATATGGAGAATCAGCCATAAATACTTCACGTCCATGTTTATCGATTGCAATATTAGCATATTTTCGTTTTCTGAAATCTTCAATCTGCTTTTTATCGTCGCTTGTAAACCAACATGCCTTATGCATCTGAATTGGTTCGTATCTACATGATGCTCCGTATTCGTGTTTTAATCTAAATTGAATAACATCAAACTGTAACTGACCAACTGTGCCAATAATTTTTCGTCCGTTGAATTTATTTGTGAACAACTGCGCAACTCCTTCATCCATAAGCTGATCGACACCTTTAGCCAATTGTTTATATTTCATAGGGTCGGCATTTTCGACATATCTGAACATCTCTGGAGAAAAACTTGGCAATCCTTTGAAATGCATTATTTCGCCTTCGGTAAGAGTGTCGCCAATTTTAAAATTACCACTATCGTGAATACCAACAATATCGCCGGGATATGCTTCGTCGATAATAGATTTTTTCTCGGCCATAAATGCTGTAGGACTAGAGAATTTCATTTTTTTGCCGGCACTTACATGAAGATAATTAGTATTTCTTTGAAATTTACCGGAACATATTTTCACAAATGCAAGTCTATTTCTATGATTTGGATCCATATTGGCATGTATCTTAAATACAAAACCACTGAATTTTTCTTCGTAAGGGTCAACAGTTCTTTCTTCTGCAATAGTTGGCAGAGGCGATGGAGCAATATCGATAAAACAATTAAGTAGTTCTTGAACTCCAAAATTATTTAAGGCAGAGCCAAAAAACACAGGTGCCAATTGGCCTTTAAGATAATCGGAATTTTCGAATTTGGGATATACTCCTTGAACTAATTCCATATCATCGCGAATAACATTTGCATATTTCTTGCCAATAATATCTTCTAATTCAGGATTATTAATATCTTTAAATTCTATAGAATTTTCGATAGTTTGTTTAGCATCGCCACTAAATAAATTTAATTTTTCTTCGTAAATATTATATACACCTTTAAAGGTAGGTCCGTTACTTATTGGCCAGCTTAAAGGTCTTACCTTAATTTTTAATTCTTCTTCTATTTCGTCGAGTAATTCAAACGGGTCTTTCCCATTCCTGTCGAGTTTATTGATAAATACAATAACCGGAGTATTTCTCATTCTACAAACTTCCATTAACTTTCGGGTTTGTGGTTCTACTCCTTTTGCTGAATCGATAATAATTATTACGCTATCTACAGCAGTTAATGTTCGGAAAGTATCTTCTGCAAAATCTTGGTGTCCGGGTGTATCAAGAATATTTATTTTCGCACCTTTATATTCGAAACCCATTACCGATGTAGCAACAGAAATACCTCTTTGTCGTTCAATCTCCATAAAATCGGAAGTAGCAGTTTTTTTTATTTTATTGCTTTTAACTGCACCTGCAACATGTATTGCTCCTCCGAATAATAAAAGTTTCTCTGTTAATGTGGTTTTCCCTGCATCGGGATGACTTACAATAGCAAATGTTCTTCTACGCTGAATCTCTTCTTTCACTCCCATACTAAATTCATTAAAAAAGACTCCGATATGAAGTCTTAAATTAGGGCTGCAAAGATAAATAATTAAATTTTAAAACAACGATGTTTATTTACTTGTTTCGAAATACTTTATATGACCATATCATTAATATCGCAGCTAAAATCAATGATATAATTCCAATACTAAAGGTTCCAGTAAAACCAATAATTTCGTAAAATACTATTCCTAAAAGAGGAGCAAACAAAGCTCTCAATCCGGTTAATGTCAAATGTATTGATTGATAATTGCCTGCTTCTTCTTTTCTGCAAAAATATGCAGAACCTATGCTCCAAGACAAGGCCATTGTAGATACAAATATTCCATTAAATACAATTGCAATTAATAAGGAATAGTAAATTTTTATTCCAAAAATCACATTATAAAACGGGAAATATTCAGTTAATGCAATAAATAATAGATATAAAGCAAGCGATAAATATGTAATTACAGTAAACTTACGAGGGTCGATTTTTCCTATCATTTTTCCAAATATCGGTAATAAAAATATTGCCATAATATTAAACACATTTTGATAAAAAGCAACACTCGAATATGTTAAATGTAATGCTATATCATAAAAAATTGTAATAACAGCTTTAGTGCTCATAAAAGCAAAACCATATAACATAAAACCTATCTCGAAATGTCGATAAGGCTTATTGGTTTTAAGAATTTTTATCATTTGAATTATCGAACTTTTAATAGATACAATTATGTTTTTTGATATTTCAATTTTTCCTACACTAAATTCTATTTTAGAAAGCATAAATATCGATACCACTCCTAAAAATCCTAAAATAGGATATACATATGTAAAGATATAAGCATTATAGTCGAGTAATAATCCAAATATGAATGTTGCAAAAAGCATAGTTATTTTACTAATTGAAGTTGATATGCTATATAGTTTTCCGAAATTTTGTTCTTCGTAATTATGTTTTAAAAGCAAATTGATAGTTGGAAATATTAATGGACGCGACAGAAAATAAAAAAAGAAAATAAATAAAAAAATGTAATGATATCCTGATTCTACAGAAATTGCGTTTGCTTCTTTTGGAAAAAAAATTAGTAACAACAATGGTAAATGTGTGAAAAAAGCTACTTTGCGAAGCATAAGCTTTTTATTTAACGATCTTCTAATAAGCTCATTAAAAAATATCGAAAAAATAAGCACTACCACACTAAACTGAAAGAGTAAACCTAATTGATAATTCGTACCTTTTAAGCTTTTTAAAAAAACAAATTCGTTAAGAACTAATGCTCCCCGAATTAATCCATCGATGGCTGAGTATATACTATGTAATGTAAAAGTATTTTTTTCGTTAGAGTTTAGAGTTTTGTATATACTAAATTTCATAAACCATATCTATATTAATTATATATGACTTACAAAATAAATTAAAGTTTATTTATCTTAAAAATCAATTTAGTTTAAATTCTAAAAAAATCTGCCAACAAGGTAATTCGCAGACTATAATAATAATAATAAAATAGATAAATATTATTATTTGAGTCCACTCTAAAAAGTCATAAAATTTAAACTCGTTTAGAATGGCATTTAA
>CAZDCZ010000081.1:0-13138 GCA_964504155.1 uncultured Bacteroidales bacterium
TTCTCGGTATAAATTTAATTAATAATAAAGTATCCTTTTCGATGTATACATTCTTAAATAAAGGGCGTTATTCTTGATTATAACGAAGCATTTGATATAAGATTTTGATATTAATTAATTTCAAAATAAAGGCAACAATTAAACTTAAGGCAATAACTATTACATACTTGTAAAGCCAAAACATTTCGAATTTCAATGAAAATTTTGATAATAATATCACAACAGTTGTAAACAAAATAAGGGAAAGAATTTTTTTATAGTTAATTCTAAATCCGAATATCTTCTTTACTAAAAACACCTGTATTAGAGCTGTTAGCGACTGGGTTACCAAACTTGCAACAGCCGACCCCACAGCTTGATATCGTGGAATAAGTATTAAATTAAGAACAATATTTACAGTAACTCCGACTAAGGCCATAATATTCAAATATTTCAGACTTCCGTTGGCAGTTAATAATGTGCCAAAAATATAAGCTGTTGAAATTCCAATAAAGCATAACATAAGTATTGCGAAGATACTTGCAGAAACATCTATATGCTCTATATATAACAAATCGATAATTTCGTTACTATATGAAAACGAAGCTAAAGAGAAAATTATTACAGGAACTATTAATAAGAAAAACGAAAACTGAGTAAGCTGATTTACGGCTTCTTTTTTACGAATCATTCTCGAAAACATTGGCAAAAGTAATCCGGCAAACAAAAAAGCAAACATCGAAACAGCATCTAACAAACGAAATGCCTGAGCATAAATTCCGGCTTGTTCTTTTCCATCGGGCAACAGTCGTTCGAGCATAACAGAATCGATACGATAATAAAATGCCATTAATAATGTTAGTAAAGCAAAGGGATAGCTCTTTTTTAATATTGCAATAAAATATTTTCTGTCGATTCTAATTTTTAAAAACTCGGCTTTATTATATACAACAATAAAAGCAATTATTGCAGTAAGTAAATACGACAGAGTTTGAGCATAAACAAACCATTCAATCTTAAACCGACTATCTATTATATTTCCCCAAAGTAATAATCCACATATAATAATCATCAACGAACGATCTAATACCGACAATAAACTATCGGTTTTAAAAAGATGCAAACCACTAATATTAGAACGCAAATACAGAATAAACGAAGCTAAAAACTGATTAAATACCAAAAACAACAATAATTTTATTTGTCGCCACTCGTACGAAATAAAAAAAGCAGATATCAAAGTAACCGCAAAATAAATAAGAGCAAGAAAAAATTTTAAGCTTACAATATTCGAAAGCGATTTACTGAGAAGATTACTGTGTTGGGCAATATTTCGGTTGTTAAAATTTGTAATTCCTACATCGAGAAGAATATTTAATAATAACGAAAAACTAAATAAGGAAAAGTAAAAACCATATTCTTCGGCACCTACAACATTTTGAACTGTTCTGTCGATACCTAATACCCAAAATGGCTTAACCAACAGATTTAGGAATATTAATAAAATTAGATTTGTAAAAAACTTCTTTCTCAAAACATCAATTTTTCAGACAACTAAATTAATCATTATAAAATAAATATTACAATATTAATTTCCACAGAGTAAATATTTTTACCATCTTTGCTAATAAACTATATTCATAAAAACTCTTTTAAGTGAAAATAGCTGTAAATACACGATTATTACTAAAAGATAAACTAGAAGGAATTGGTTGGTTTACATACGAAACCTTAAAGAGAATAACACAAGCTCATCCCGAACATCAGTTCTATTTTATTTTCGACCGCAAATATGATAAAGAATTTATTTTTTCCGAAAATATTACTCCAATTATAATTTATCCTCAGGCGCGACATCCGTTTCTTTATTTTATTTGGTTCGAATATTCTATTTCAAAAATTCTTAAAAAAATTAATGCCGATATATTTATCTCAACAGATGGCTTTATTTCATTATCGTCTAAAATTCCTGTTTTTAATGTTATTCATGATATAAATTTTATACATTATCCCAAGAATATTCCTTTTATATTAAGAAAATATTATTCTTATTTCTTTCCGAGATTTGCAAAAAAATCATCACGCATAGCTACTGTTTCTGAATATTCGAAAAACGATATTATAAAGAATTTTGGTATTAAAAATTCGAAAATTGATGTAGTTTACAATGGAGCTAATACAATATTTAAACCAATATCCGAAAAAGAAAAAATTGAATTTAAAACTAAATATAGCTCCGGAAAAGATTATTTTTTATTTGTAGGTGCTTTAAACCCGAGGAAAAATATTAGCAACCTTTTAAAAGCATTCGATTTATTTAAAACAGACACAGACTCAGATATAAAACTAATTATTGTTGGTAAAAAAATGTTTAAAACAAAAACTCTTAAACATAGTTACAATAATATGAAACATAAAACCGATGTAATATTTGCCGGAAGAATGTTGCCCGAACAACTACAAAAGGCCTACGGTGCTGCACTTGCCCTTACTTTTGTTCCTTATTTCGAAGGTTTCGGAATACCAATAATTGAAGCTATGAATTGTAACACTCCGGTAATAACATCAAATGTTACATCTATGCCCGAAATAGGGCAAGATGCTGTTTTACAAACAAATCCATTTTTTATTGAAGATATAAAAAATGCCCTTTACAAGGTTTATTCCGATAATGATTTAAGGAACAATCTTATTAAAAAAGGACAAGAACGCAAAAAAGATTTCAGTTGGGATAAAACAGCAACTAAATTATGGAAAAGTATAGAAAAAATATTGCCAAATTAAATTATTAATAAATTTATATAATAATGGCAAACAAAACACCACTAAAACAATACTATAAAAATTGCTTAGAGACCGGATGCGACGAAGCTGGTCGTGGATGCCTTGCCGGACCTGTGGTTGCTGCAGCAGTAATTTTGCCACACGATTTTGAAAATAATATTCTTAACGATTCTAAACAATTAAGCGAGAAAAAACGAAACCAATTACGAATAATAATAGAAAAAGAAGCAATAAGCTGGGCTGTAGCTTTTATCGACAACAACACGATTGATGAAATTAACATACTTAAAGCATCGATAAAAGCAATGCATAAAGCACTCGACAAATTAGATATAGTTCCCGAACATATTATTGTTGATGGAAATAAATTTTTCAAATATCGTGAAATCCCTCATCAATGTATTGTTAAAGGCGATTCGAAATATCTTTCTATAGCAGCAGCATCGGTGCTTGCTAAGACATATCGCGATGAATATATGCTAAAATTAAGTTCAGATTATCCTCAATATTATTGGAATAAAAATAAAGGATATCCTACTAAACTTCACAAAGAAGCTTTAGAAAAATATGATGCATGTGAATATCACCGACGCTCGTATAAACTTTTCGACCGACAATTAAAAATTGATTTCTAATTATTAAAATTATTTTTTCTTGTTTGCCAATTGCCCACATGCTGCATCTATATCTTTTCCACGACTTCGTCTAACATTTACTACTAGATTTTTACTTTTTAAAAAAGTAATAAATGTATCGGTAGTTTCTTTTCCCGATTTTTTAAAATGTTTGTCGTCGGTAGCATTAAATTCTATAATGTTAAGTTTCACAGGGAAACTCTTGCAGAATTCGGCCAAAGCTTTTGCATCAGAAAGACTGTCGTTTATGCCTTCTAACAACAGATATTCGAAGATTATTCGAGTTCCTGTTTTTTCGTTAAAATACACTAAAGACTTGGTTAATTCTTCGAGCGAATGTTTTCTATTTATTGGCATTATACTACTTCTCTTTTCATTAATAGCAGAATGAAGCGAGACTGCCAAATGGAATTTAACATTATCGTCGGCCAATTTTTTAATCATATCGGGCAATCCAACAGTAGATAATGTTATACGTTGGGGCGACATTCCCATTCCGTTTTCTGAGATGATTAAATTCATAGCTTTCAGCACATTTTCATAATTCAATAAAGGCTCACCCATTCCCATTAACACAATATTTGTTAATGAAAGAGAATATTCCTTCTCTGCCATTTTTCGAATCTCAACAACCTGGTCGTATATTTCTTCTGCTAAAAGATTTCTAGTAAATCCTAATTTCCCGGTAGCGCAAAATTTGCATCCTAATTTACATCCTACTTGTGTAGAAATACATGCAGTAATTCTATTATCTAAGGGTATTAAAACCCCTTCTATTAAAGCTCCATCGGAAAGTTTAAATGCAATTTTTTTTGTATTATCTTTACTTTTTTGAAAACTATCAATCTTAATACGATTTAGATAGAAATTATCGTTAAGCAAGGTTCTTAACGATTTCGACAAGTTTGTCATATCATCGAAAGAAGCAACATTTTTTTGCCATATCCACTCAAAAACCTGTTTTGCGCGAAATACTTTCTCGTTTTTTTCTTTAAAGAATTCTTGTAGTTCGTTAAGCTTAAACTCCCGAATATTATATTTATTAGGCATATTGTATTATTTTTACTTTTATTTTGTCGTGCAAAGTTACTTCTATATTATATAATATTAAACTATTAAGATAAATTAATATCAAAAAGCTATAAAATCGACATAACAACAAGATTTAATTATATTTGAAAAATATTTTATAAAAGCGTAATATTGTAACATAAAATCTATTTAGTAAAAAATACAATTAAATAATTATTAATAAACAAATTAAACACATGAAGAAAATAGCAACAATTTTACTAAGTTTTATCTTAGTATTTAACTTATCGTTAAAAGCCGACGAAGGGATGTGGTTATTACAACTTATCCAGAAGCTTAACATAAAAAACATGCAAGAAATGGGCTGCAAATTAACAGCCGAAGATATTTATAGTATTAATCAGTCATCGTTAAAAGATGCGATAGTAATTTTTGGAGGTGGATGTACAGGCGAACTTGTTTCTAACGAAGGATTATTATTAACAAATCACCATTGTGGTTTTGGTCAAATTCAAGCACACAGTACCGTTGAGCACGATTATTTAAAAGATGGTTTTTGGGCAATGAGTAAAAAAGAAGAATTACCAAACCCCGGACTTAAGGTAACTTTTCTGAAACGAATAGAAGATGTTAGCGACAAAATTAATTCTGAACTTAATTCAGATATGAGCGAAGATGAGCGTTATGCAGTTATCGATTCATTGTCTTCGATAATAGAGAAAGAAGCAACAGAAAATAATCAATACAAAGCAAGCGTTAGAAGTTTCTTCGCGGGCAATAATTTTTATCTTTTAGTTTACGAAATATATACTGACGTGCGATTAGTAGGTACTCCTCCAAATTCTATAGGTAAATTTGGTGCCGATACCGACAATTGGATGTGGCCACGACATACAGGAGACTTTAGCATGTTCCGTGTTTATTCAGGTCCCGACGGAAAACCTGCCGATTATTCAGAAGACAATATTCCTTACAAACCAAAACATCACTTACCTGTTTCTATAAAAGGAGTTAAAGATGGCGACTTTACAATGATAATGGGATATCCGGGAGGAACAGACAGATATATGACTTCGTGGGGTGTAAAAGAAACTATGGAAATCACAAATCCTACAAGAGTAAAAGTAAGAACTCTTAAACAGGATATTATGATGGAAGATATGCAAGCCGATCCTAAAGTAAAAATCCAATATGCTACTAAATTTGCTCATAGTAGTAATTACTGGAAATACAGTATTGGTCAGAATAAAGCTCTTAAAACCTTAAAAGTAATTGATGAAAAACAAGATATTGAAGCTAATTTCACAAAATGGGTTAATTCGAAGAAAAAAAGAAAACAAAAATACGGAGAAGCTTTAAACCTTATAGAAAAGGCTTATACTGGGCGACAAGAACCTTATCAAGCTATATCGTTCATGAGAGAAGCTTTCTTTAGAGGTGGTGAAATAATGTATTTCTCGTTCTCAGGAAAAAGATTAGCAGGAATATTAAGCGATTCTACTGTAACAGAAGATGCTATAAATGCAGAAGTTTCATCGCTTAAAAAAAATGCAAAAGACTACTTTAAAGATTACAATGCAGCTACCGATAAAAAAATAACAACTGCTCTTTTAGAACTTTTTGCAAATAATGTTCCGGAGAAATATTATCCCGAATTAATTACTACAATTCAAAAAGAATATAATAATAATTATAAGGATTACACAAATTATCTTTTTGAGAACTCTATATTTTCCAGCGAAGAAAAACTAAATTCTTTTCTTGAGAACCCAACAGCAGAAGCATTAAATAACGACCCTGCTTTAATTGCAATGAATACTATTATTAACAAGTATAGAGAAATATCTGCATCGTATAAAGAGTATGCTCAAAATCTTTATAAAGGAAGAAGATTGTACCTTGCAGGATTAATGGAAATGCAAAAAGACAAAACTTTTTATCCTGATGCTAATTTTACTATGCGTTTAACATACGGACAAGTAGATGATTATTTTCCAAAAGATGCTGTACATTATAATTATTTTACAACTCTTAAAGGAGTAATGGAAAAAGAAGATCCTACAAATTTCGAATTTGTTGTTCCCGAAAAGTTAAAAGAGCTTTATAAAACTAAAGATTATGGTAAATATGGAGATAATGGAGTTATGAAAGTGGGATTTATCTCGAATAACGATATTACAGGAGGTAACTCAGGCAGCCCAATAATGAATGGCAATGGCGAATTAATAGGTCTTGCTTTCGATGGTAACTGGGAAGCAATGAGTGGCGACATAGCTTTTAATACTGAACTTCAGAGAACAATTAATGTAGATATAAGATATGTACTTTTTATTATCGACAAATATGCTGGTGCAGGTCATCTTGTAAAAGAAATGACTCTTGTTGAATAATACTTAATATTTTACAATATTATAAAACCGTCGATATATTATCGGCGGTTTTTTTCTACAAAGAGTAAACAAAATCAAGAATAATAATGTTAAATAATTTTCAGTATTATTTAATTGAATCTATCGTCAGATTTTTCGTCGCCCATTTTATGCGATTTTCCTTCTAGCCATCCTAATTTATCGGCATTAACACAATCGACATCCGGAATAAATGGTTTAATATCGAGCAATGGAGTTTCGTTAAGCACGTCAATATTTTCGATATGCAAAATATTATCTTTTACCCTATTAAGTTTAACTACGGAAAACCCAATAGGATTTGGGCGTTTCGGTCCCCTGAAAGAAAAAATTCCATGCATTTTATCTTCCATAAATGGTTTTGCAATTAAATTATATTCTTTTACTAAATGAAAATGATAAAGTAAGATAATATGCGAAAAACCATCCAAATCTTTTAAGCCTTCGGCGTATGCCGAGTCAATTTTTATTGTTCCTTTTATTCCTTTTGCTCCGGTGGGTTGAATAGGCATTCCGGCTCTTTTGGTAAATGGAGTGTAAATTATACCAATGGGTTTATATTCTATGGTGTTCATATTTTACTTTTTTTAATAAAAAATAGACAAACTCCTATATTAAGTTTAAATTCATAAAAATATTGTAGCTAAATAATACAAATTCTTTTTATTTCTAAGTATTTTTAAGATTTATTTTTTCATAAAACCAAAAATATACTTAATTAATATATTTTATTATTAAGTATGGTAATATTACTGTCATGTTTACAAAAATATGAAAAAAAACAGCGTCCCGAAAACCATAAATCATTCTTGTGTAAGCATTCAAAAACCACACAATTAATTGGGGAATAATTAATTTTATTTAAACTAAATTTCTTGCATTAGTAATAGTTAAAATATTTAATTCGTTTCCAATTTAAAGCTCAGATTCTACAAATTAGCTATTTTACAAAAATGCATTACTTTTGTTATTTTATTCATTAATTTTCAACAACAGTATAAAAATGTCGCAAAAAATAACAATATATACCGATGGAGCAGCACGAGGGAATCCGGGACCGGGAGGATATGGAGCTGTACTTATGTCGGGAAAACACAGGAAAGAACTTTCTGATGGTTTTCGAAAAACTACTAACAACAGGATGGAACTGTTAGCTGTTATTGTTGCATTAGAACAATTAAAAAGCCCAGGTAGTGAGGTAGAAGTATTTACCGACTCGAAATATGTTTCCGACTCTATATCGAAAGGCTGGGTATTCGGCTGGGAAAAAAAAGCTTTCAAAAACAAGAAAAATCCCGATTTATGGATACGATTTCTTAAAGTATATAGAAAACATAATGTAAAATTCCATTGGGTAAAAGGTCATGCCAATATTCCCGAGAATGAAGTTTGCGACAAATTAGCCGTAAACGCTTCGTTTCAGAAAGATTTGAAAATCGATACCGAATACGAAAACATATCAAAAACTAACAATTAGGTATCTCAATTTTCATCATACCTGTCCGAAAGAATAAATTAGGAAAAAAGCTCAAAATTTCCAAATTTTGAAGTGCAAACTAAAAAAAATATGAGCTTTATTCCATTGCATAAAAATACACAATAGCTTAAATGAAAAAACATTAATTCCGGAGATAATAAATATATCAGAAGCCAAGCTGAGCGACAGACGTGGTATAGATGATTTTCGCTATCCAAAAGATATAATAATAGTAGATGATAGATGATATTATGATTTTAAATTATTTTATCAACGAATAAAAGACGAGAATATATTTGTTACCCGGATGAAAAGTAATACTGTTTATGAAAGTGTTGAAGAACTTGACCTCCCCGATGATAAAGACTTTGAAATACTTAAAGATAAAATTATATATTTAACAGGTAAAGCTGCAGAAGATGCAGGTATTGCCAATATAAAATTCCGAAGAACAGTAGTAATGATTGATGAGGTGAATAGAAAAACGAAAGAAGTAAAAACAAAAGCAGTTGTTTTAATAACCAGTAATCTTAAATGGTCTGCTGCAACAATATCTGCACTTTATAAACGCAGATGGCAGATAGAAACATTCTTTAAACTCATAAAACAGAATTTTGCAAATTAAAAATTTTCTTGGAACAAATGAAAATTCAAATAAGTTACAGATATTTATAGCAATTATTTCATATTTCTTAATAGAGCTAATAAGGAGAAGCATTAACAAAGTAAAACATATGTTTGGACATTTTATTACTATAATCAGAATGTGTCTTTTGCAGTATAAACAATTACACTATGTAGCCAATGCGATAAATTTAGTTGTAAAAAAGGCTAGGCAATATGACAAAAACCATCTTAATCAAAAACAATTGATGCTAAATTTGAACTCATCTTAATTTTTGTTAAAACATCTTTTTTGCAAAAATTAAAAAATATTATTATTGATTATCAACATTTTAGCTATTGATAATCTGAAATTTGTAAAACTTTCGGACAGGTATGAATTTTCATTAATTCTTTATTTTTATATTAACAAATAATTATCGGTTATTGTTAATACGGTAACGCTTATTGTTAATATGGCAACGCTTATTTACAATTTGCTAACGTTTAATAAATCAGGCACATTACTAATTATTAATATAGTATTTTTCGTTTTTAAAAATAATTGAAATGGAAGTACTTGAAAGTTTACAAAAAGGGAAAAACATTACAGATGAACTTAATAATATAATTTTCAATAATAATCATATAGCTATTTGTATTTGTAAACCAAATGGGGAAATTATAAACATCAATAATAAATTAATTCAGTTAACAGGGTACATTAAAAGTGAACTCTTACATTATAAATCAACAATTCTAACCCATCCTGCCTATATACAAAAAGAAAAAACAATTCTAGATGAAGCTATTAATAATTACAAAAGCAATTTCGAAGTTAATAAACAATTGATTAAATGTGGTGGCGAAATTATTAATGTTAAATCATATACAGAAATATACAGAAATGCAGTTGATAAAATCGAGTATTTATTTTCATATATATCAGAAATTCCCAAAATAAAAAAAACTCTTTCATCGGAGTTAAATAAAACAAATGAGCAAATAATAAAAAACACTAGTAATATTATATTTACATTCGATGCTAATGGTAAAATATTATTTACAAATAATTCATTTAATCGAATTTTCAGTAAAATACAAATTAATCCGATTAGGAAAAATTATTCTTTATTTTTTAATATTACTAATAAAAATACAATAACTAGATTAAAAAAAATATTGCAAAAAGGCAAGACTATTTCAAATGTAGAAACCACAATAAACACAACAAACAATAAAAGAAAATATTATAGCTTTTCGCTTGCCCCAATAATAAAAGACAATAAAATTGAAAGAATTAATTGTATAGGAATAGATATATCGAAATATAAAAAGGCCGAGAAATTATTAGATTCATCTCACAGAAAATTATTTTCTATTATTGCACACGACTTAAAAACACCATTTAATACTTTATTGGGATTCTCAGATTTGCTTTACGAAAACAGTGAAGATATGTCGTTAGGAGAAATAAACAACATTGCCAATGAAATACACAAATCGGCAGAAAACGGGTATAATCTAGTACAAAATATGTTACATTGGGAACTTTCTAAGAATGGCACAATAAAGTATAATCCTACGAAAATAAATCTTGAACTATTTTTTGCCGAACAAATTACAATTCACAATACAACAGCTTCTATAAAAAATATTTTTATAACATCTAAATTACATAACGAACTATTTGTATTTACCGACGAAAACATGCTTACTACAATTATTCGCAACTTAATTTCAAATGCTCTAAAATACACAAATAGTACTGGTTCAATATATTTAGATGCATATAAAAAAGATAATAAAATTAATATAATTGTGACCGACACAGGTATTGGAATTAGTAAAAGTAATATTCAACAAATACATAACAATATCGGCATAGAAAACATTAAAACAAATGCAAATAACGGATTTGGATTAATAATATGTAACGAATTTATAAAAAAATGCAATGGCAAACTTCTTATCGAAAGCACTCCAAATGTTGGAAGTAAATTCATAGTTACAATTCCAATAACAAAATAATACTAAGCCAAATTAAACAATTTGTTTTTTTAATTATTTTAAACAAATAACAAATCGTCTTATTGTTAACTCGCATTATTCATACAAAAGTGTAACGAATTGTATTAATGTGCGATGGGTAGTGGGGAGCAATGCGGATAATCCCGATTTAGAAATACCCAAATTTGGGGGTCTTAAAAACTCCAAATTTGTTTGTATTTCTTAATCGCTAAAAATTCGTGAATTTTTCGGATTAAAAATATTCTTACAATTTATTATTTATTTAACTTTATTTGTTCCTACATTTGTATAATAGATATTATACCATTTAATAAAGTTATAATTCTAATACAGACAGAAATCAGGCTATTTGCTAAAAAAATAGCCACAATCCAATACTAATATCAATTTATTATGGAACTTTTATCGAATACATATGTTGCATTTTTTGCCATTATAGCTATTGGAATTGCAATAGGAAATATTAAGATAAAAGGAATATCTCTCGACTTGTCGGCAATTATTTTTGTTGCTCTGGCATTTGGTCATTATGGAATAAAAATGCCAATAATTTTCCAACAAATTGGCTTAATTCTTTTTATGTTTAGTATAGGGATTCAATCTGGTCCGGGATTTTTCCAATCGTTTAAGAAACAAGGGATACTACTAATCTCATTGGCATTAATATCTAGTATTTCGGCAGCATTACTTACTATTCTTTTAGCATATATTTTTAATATCGATTCTAACATAGCTACCGGACTTTTTGCCGGAGCATTAACCAGTACATCGGGTCTTGCTGTAGCAATAGAAAGCACAAACTCTCCTATGGCATCAATAGGTTTCGGAATGGCTTATCCTTTTGGGGTAATAGGAATTATCATATTTGCCAGATTATCGCCTAAAATTTTCAGAGTTAACATCGAAAAAGAAGAAGAAAAATTCGAAGAAGAAATATATTCAGATCACCCCATTTTAAAAAACAAAAATTATATTGTTGAAAACCCAAATATCTTCGGCAAAAATTTAAAAAAAATACAATTACCATCAATTTCGAATACAAATATTTCGAAAATAATGCATAATAATGTCGTTCTATATCCAACACCCGAAACAATATTAAACAAAAACGATATTATACGGGCTTGCGGTACAGAAGAAGATCTCGAGAAACTAATATTTATTCTTGGTCAGGAAACACAAAAAGAAATACCTGTAAGTAAGAAAATTAAAATTCAAAAATTTCTTGTTACTAACAAAACCGTTATTACTAAATCGCTCGGAGAACTAGGTTTACACAATAATTATAACGCAACAGTAACAACTATTCGTCGTAGCGGAATAGAAATTACACCTAAAGCTAACAGTAGACTACGCTTTGGCGATAAATTAACCATAGCTCTTCCGGAAGAAAATCTGCATAAATTAGAAAACTTATTTGGCGATAGCAGAAAAAAACTCGACGAATTAGATTTCTTACCAATAGCTATTGGAATATTAATAGGTATAATAATTGGACAAATAGAAATTCCTCTTTGGGGAAGCTTCAATTTTAAATTAGGATTAACAGGAGGAGTATTAATATCGGCATTAGTATTAAGCAATATTGGTAAAACCGGCAATATTGTTTGGAATATCTCGGGAACAAGTAACCAATTCCTACGTCGCTTAGGATTAATCTTTTTTTTAGCAACAGTAGGAACAAATGCCGGAGAACAATTACTTTCTACCTTACAAACAAATGGTCCAAAACTTTTATTAGTAGGAGCATTAATAACTATGCTTCCAATGATTTTAACTATGCTTATCGGTAAATACTTGTTTAAAATCAATTTTCTAACCCTTGTTGGAGCACTTACAGGCAGCATGACAAGTACTCCTGCCCTTAGCGCTGTTGAGTCAATTACAAAAACTAATGCTCCACAAATAGCATATGCAACAGTCTATCCTTTTGCTTTGGTAATAATAATAATTCTTTGTCAGATATTAGGAAATTTATAATTCTCTAAATCCATAATATTTCATAAATAATAAATATTCTATATTCACATTCTTACATTTCAAATAAAAACATCATTTTTTAAAAGCAAACAATAAATTATCATTAGCTTATGTTTCATCTATAAAAATAATTTTATACTTTGCATTAAATTATATTCGAAAAAGAAAATTTCTATAATATTATTATGATTAATAATTTGAAAAACATT
>CAZDCZ010000082.1:0-2606 GCA_964504155.1 uncultured Bacteroidales bacterium
TAAATCATATCTATTTCTAAATTTTCTAATTTCAATACTCATAATGCTGATTTTTAAATAATTATACCATAAACAAAAGTGTAAAAAACACTTAAAAAATCGAAGATTAACAACTTACCATCTCATACATTTTCTCGAGACTTTTATATAATTCGGCACGTCGGTTTTGTGTTACAAAAATCTCTTTTCCGTTTTCTAATATTACTTTCGACGAGTTATCCGGAAGTACCATTTGGACATATTTTAAATTTACTATGCACTTGTGGTTAAATCTGAAAAATCCTTTATCGAATAATATCATCTCAATATCGCTCACGGTATATTCAATATTTTCGGTTTCTCCCGATTTATAATACAATACCGTTATGTTGTTGTATGTCTCGAGATAAATAATCTCGTCGGGAATTAGAGTTCTGATTCCATTTTGTAATGGGATATATATTTTTTTCATTAGTATAAGTATTAATTAAGTTTATGTTTTTCAGTTAATTACAATTTTAAGTTTTGAAATATTTTTTCTATTACCATGAAACATCTAAAACCCGCCCCTAAGTAATTCAAAATTGTAATTATTTCCTTTTGTATACCTTAATGCATAAATGTTTAATAATTTCATTCTATATTTTTACAATTATATAACTGATTATACTTTTCGTTTTTACAAAAAAATAAGTTTATACTGAATATTTTTATTACTGTCTGTTTCTTTAACAATATTTATGTTTAGGATATGCGCTATTCTTCTAACTACTTCGCAAGTGAGAGTTTCTTCTTTTTCTAATGGGTCTTCGAAATCGCAAAATTTTTCTATTTTACAATTATCTTCATCGCAATTAAAAAAGTTTGTACAAATAATAATTGCTAATTTTTTATCATCATCAATATATCTATATGCTAATTCAATATTATTATATTTATCGTAAAAATGTAAAATATCAATAATTCTGAATATCAATTTTCTAAGAAAAAATTTATCTGTATTAAAATAGCATTCTTTAACACTCTTATCAATAGTTAGTTCTAGAATAGTATTATCATCGATATTACTATCGAAAACCTGTTTATTATAATCATTGTGAATTTCCCACAAGAAACTGTTCAATCCATAACTCATGCTATTTACCTCATATTCGGATGCCTCGATTTTGGAAAGTTCAATCACATCATCAACGAATTTCAACAAACTATTGCTGCTTTGAATAATTCTTTTTGCAAACTCGTTATTTTTCTGAACATCTTTAAAATCGGAATACAAGAGTAATTTAGAAAATCCCATAATGGAATTTAAAGGAGTGCGAATACCATAAGAAATTTGAGAGAAAAAATTTTGTTTCAAATTTTCTTCTTTTTCAATTTCTACTGTAGTATTATTTAGCATATTATTCTTCATATATTGGTTCTTTCAATTAAATTGAAATATGTATTTAATAAAATAGTATTTGTATTACTACATTTATATTATTATAATGAGATTACAATTCAAAACCATATATCTCAATTACTTAATATAATCTTAAAAATATTATTATTCATCTAGCTCATCCAGAAGTTTTATTATCTCTTCCGAATCGTCTTTATAATAACTATCGCTTTTAATTAATTCGTTAAATAACACTTCGGCTTTATGCACGCTATCGGTTTTTACATAACACATTGCTAAGTACCACTTTGCTTGTTCTACAAATAAATTATCGTTATTAGCAACAATTGATTGAAATGAATTTGTTGCGTTTTTATATTCTTCTGTTTCTAAATAAGAAATTCCGGAATATAAATTTGCCGTAAGGTCTTTTCCGTTTTTACTTAATATTTCTTCGAACATAGATAATGCTCCGCTATAATCTTCTTGCTGATATTTATGCATTGCGTTAAATAGTAGAGCGTCGGTCTTTATATCGCCCGATCGGAAAGCTGAAGTAGATTCGTAAGGTTTATAATACTCGTCGAAAATAGCACTTGTACTACTTTGCTTATTATAATTGTTATACAACAATCCTCCGGTTGTTATTAATAAAGCTAATGATGCAGCAGCATAATACAATTTCGAATTCGAAAATATATTTATTATCTTTTTCTTCTCTGTGGTTTTGAAATTCTCTGCATAAATGCCACCCAGCATACTTCTCATATCCATAATATCGTCTTCCATAATAGCATTATCGACCTCGCACATTAATCGATAATCGCTTCTTATATTGGAATCAGATTTTAGCTTATCTTTAAATAATAATACCTCATCATGCGACATATCATTACTTAAATATCTGTCAATATATTTTATATCCATATCAGAATATTTTTATTTGTTAATAAACTTTCTTTAAATACTTTAAAATTCTCAGCTTAATTTGAATCGCTTTTCCGGACATAATTATCCCCTGCACTATCTTTGTTACAATTGTTAGTATGCCCTTGTTTTCTTAAGCAATAATATTTTCGAGTTCTTGTTCCGTAGCATTTTCGTTACTTGGAATATTCGTAATACTTATCTAATACAGCTTTAAATTGTTCTTCTGTTAACTCACTAATTGTTGCTATAATAAATTTATTTTCGTTGAAAAAACAAATTCACGGTTTAACTCGAAAAATACTAAGTTTTTACTTCG
>CAZDCZ010000082.1:2706-13128 GCA_964504155.1 uncultured Bacteroidales bacterium
AACTAACATACTTTGTGTACTTAATTGTTCGTTAAAATTTAATATGCTTCCTGAATTGTTTTCTTGATTGAATAAATTTCTTAAAATTTTCATAGCTTTTTTTTTTAATAATTAAGTTCTTACTTCGCATTTTATTACTTGCTTTATTTTACTCTAATCTTCTTCTAAATCACTTACCCAAAAATCATCATCATCACCTAATGGAGGATCATCATCTGTTCCGCCTTTTATAACTAACATACTTTGTGCACTTAATTGTTCGTTAAAATTTAATATACTTCCTGAATTGTTTACTTGATTGAATAAATTTCTTAAAATTTTCATAGCTTTTTATTTTAATTAATAATTGATTTTAGTTTTATGGGTTTAAAAAATAACACCCTCTATATATAGGTTCCTTTTTTGGGCAAAAGGTTACCCGTTTTTTGAAATTATTTTTGATTTATTTTTCTCGTTCATCATATTTCCTTGATTTTCTGAGTATTACAAAATGCAAAAAAGCTAAGATTTTTCTTAACTTTATATCTAAAATTCCGTAATTATTAAATACATAAAACACAATACATTAGCGAATACACAAAAAAAATATTATAATATAAATGCTATATTGTATTAAATAGGATAAACAATAGCAAATTGCGAATGTTACTTAATTCTACTTTGACATATTAAACAGAATTAAGATTTTTTAGTTTTTTTTGCCCCTAAGCCTAAAGGGAGAAAGCTAAAAAATCAATCTGTTCTCTTTAGGGAGCAAGGGTTAAAACAGGTTGATTTTGTGTTAAAGCATAATGTGTTAAAGTAGAATTAATTATTATTATGTTAGTTACTTAATTTTTAGCAAATGTTTTTTTTTAAATATATCTTTCTTTTTATAAGCTTTACTACTTTTTGTTTTAGCAATACTTATTCGCAAAACAATAAGAGCGATAGTATTACAATAAAATTACGCGACAGTGCAATATTTTATAACGAAAAAGGAATTAACTATGGAAGAGAAGGGAAATTAGATTCAGCAAAAATTTGTATTACAAAATCGTTAAATTTTAAAAAACAATATCTTAAACCTTACGACACAAAACTGGCAAACTCGTACATTAACAACGGAATAATAAATAAACTTCAAGGAAATTATTCGGCTGCTATAATAAATTACAATAATGCAGAGAAAATATTCGAATATAATAATAATACTCGCGGGCAGGCTTATTTGTATATGAATAAAGCAAATATTTATAAAATATTTGGCGATTACGAAAAAGCAAAAAAATATTATTTTCAAGGAGAAAACATACTATTGTTAACCGAAAAAAAGTATCCTGTGCAATTAGGAAATATTTATAATAATCTGGGAAACTTATACCGTATTATAGGGAAAGACAGTATGTCTATAGAATATTTGCTTAAGAGTATAGATATTAAAAAAGAATCTAAATCGTCGCGAATAAATAATACATATAGCAATCTTGCATCATCGTATTATAATATTAACAATTATTCTTTAGCAAAAGAATACCATAAAAAGGCTATAAATTATTCGAAGAAAAATTATGGAGACAAAAGCATTTGGTATGCCGACGACATTTTAAACTATGCAACATTTTGTACTAAAACAAACCAAAGCAATCCGTTAGAACTATACAAAAAAACATTAAATATTTACATAAGTAATTATAGCGAAATAAATCCTGAAGTATCGAATTGTTATAATAGTATTGGTAACTATTACAAAGATATTACAAACTATTCCGAGGCATTAAAGTATTATCAAAAATCGTTAATATCGATAACAAATAATTTTAACAATATAAACATATCGGAAAATCCGGAGATAAACGATGCCTTATCGAAAACACATTTACTTCGAACACTTAATAATAAAGCCAATACATTGCACAAATTTTCTGTCGAAGCCGATAATAAAATAATATTACTACAACAAAGTTTAGAAACATATAATCTTGCTCAAGCTATTATTAAGCAATTACGAACATCGTATCAGAATAGAGAGAGTAAATTAATTTTAACAGAAAACGAACACGAGGTATTACAAAATGCATTTTTAGTATCGGCAGAATTATTTAAATATACAAATGATATTAAATACATAAAACAAGCATATATTTTTTCCGAAAGTTCTAAAGCATCGAATTTGCTCGAAGCATCGAAAGAAACGGAAGCCATGAAATATGGCAATATTCCCGACAGCATAACACAACTGGAACGAAAACTAAAACAAAACAAATGGATATTCGAAGAGCTTATATATGAAGAAAAACAAAAAGTAAATCCTAACTCTAATAAATTAGAATTTTGGAACAATAAACTTTTCTCAACAACAGAAAATTACAATAAATTAAAAATAAAACTAGAAACAGATTACCCTAATTATCATAAATTAAAATATAGCAATAATATTGTTCCACTAAAAAACATTCAAGCAAGTATTGGTAAAGATGAAATAATTGTAGAATATATGCTTGTAGAAAACAAATTATTTATTTTACAAATATCGTCAGATAATTGTAAAATAAACGAACAAGAAATCGACAGTTCTTTTTATTCTAATTTTAATATCGTTTATAATAATATTAAAAAAATTAATTTCTCGAAACATAATTTCGAAAGTTTTAATAATTTTAAGAATGCCTCAGAGAATTTATATTCAGTATTAATTCATCCAATTGCGAAAGATATTACAAATAAAAAACTAATTATTATCCCCGATGGAATTCTGGCATATTTACCATTTGATGTATTACTGTACGAAAAAACTAATTATAAAAAAATTAACTATCGGAATCTCCCTTACTTCCTTTATAAACATCCTATAAGTTATAGTTATTCTAGCAGCTTGTATGCAAATAATTTAAAAAACAGGAAAAAAGCATCGAAAAAACTTGCAGTTTTTGCTCCCGAATATAATTCTGCAATTACTAAAGAACAAATAAATAAAACACGACAAAAATACAGAGAGCAACTATTACCTCTCGAAGGAATTCTTGAAGAAGCAAAAGCAATTTCGCAAATAACCGGAGGCTACACATTTCTAAACAAAAATGCAAGCGAGAGTACATTTAAGAATATATCGGACAAATACGACATTCTCCATTTTGCAATGCATTCGGTTATTAACGATGAAAACCCTATGTATTCGAAAATGATTTTTAGCATGGAAGAAAATTCTGAAAATGATGGTTTTTTAAATACTTTCGAGATATATAATTTGCAATTAAATTGCAGAATGGCAGTATTAAGCTCGTGTAATAGTGGTAGCGGAAAACTTAGAAACGGAGAAGGTGTAATGAGTCTTGCCCGAGCATTTATGTACGCAGGTTGCCCGTCGATTGTTATGACACTATGGACAGTAAACGATAATTCCGGCGAAAAACTTATGACACGATTTTATTACTATCTGAAAAAACACAAGTCGAAAGCAGAATCCTTACAGAAAGCAAAAATCGATATATTACATAATTCCGATCAACTACATTCTCATCCGTATTTTTGGGCTAACTATATTGTTATTGGAAATAAAAAACCTGTTTTTGTTAATTACTATAAATACTTAGCCGGTTTCTTTGGTTTAATAAGTATTCTTGCAATAATTATTATTCGTAAAAAAAATCGCAAATAAATCTAATCCCTTTTAATAATATCGAGAATTTCTTTTGATTTATTTTTATATTTAAAACTGTTTTCTTGTAAATCCAACAACACAACAACTGCACTATCTGTTTTATTTTGAATTATATACAACAAAGCCAAATACCAAAATGCTTGTTCTTCGAAAAGATTCTCTCCGTTATCTACTACAAAATGCAAATTAGTTTCGGCCTCGGAATAATTCTCAAGTTTCATGTTAACAATACCCGAGTAAAAATTTAATAAGATATTATCTTTATCAATAATTAAAGCCTTATTAAAATATATTAACGATGAATCATACTCATCATTAATATAAAATTCAAATGCACTATTTTGATATTTTCTTAACGAATCGTCTATATAAACAAGCGTTCGTGCATATGATACAGAATTATAAACAGTAAAATAATTACTATATAATTCTTGATTAGTTAATTGATTATTTTGCAAAAATAAAGTCTTAACAATAACTATAAAAACAATTATCGATGCAGCAGCAAGTACCCTTATAAAATTTCTATTAATACCGGTTTTGTAAGTACGTTCTTCAGATGTAACAATTTTTTCTATTTTATTCCTCAAATCAATTACATCGTCTTCAACAATAGATTTATTTATATCAATAGATAAATAAAACAGCTCTTTTAAGCGAGAATCTGTTTCAATAGCTTTTTCAAAGTCTTTCTGTTCCTCAGCAGAAAGCTCCCCATCTAAATACATCTCTATTAACTTAAAACGCTTATCCATTACTTGTCTTTATGCTATAATTATAACTATTCGATGCTACTCTGAAAATATTAAATACCAATTTTCACTTTTCTCTCTTTTCGAAACGTTTTTATTTTTAATATTTCGGATCGTTTTTAATATTTTCTATTAACATTTCTTTACATAGAAACTTTCGTTTCTTAACATAATTATCCGATTTATATTTAAGTTTACGGGCAATATCTTTAAAAGATACTCCATCGAGAAACATTTTTAAAATTTTCTTACAATCGTCTCCTAAATTATTAAAATGATATTGATATAATTTATATCTTTTATTTAACTCTATTTCGTATTGTATATCATTATTAATATAATTCTCGTCTAAAAAAATATTTATTTTTTCATTCTCATTTACCTTATTCTCGCAATGTTTAAACCACATCATCTTACATATTACAAACAAGTAATTAGCAAAGGAATGTTGAATTACAAACTTTTTATCTTTAGTTTTTCGAAATAGTACAATAACAGCTTCCTGAAAAATATCTTTGGCATCTTCCTCGTTCCCATTCGTCTTTAGAATAAAATCTCTAATTCCTGGAAAGTATGCAACATAAACATATCTTAAAATATTTTTATCCTGTTTACGGATACCTTCAATAAGTATGTCGTTGCTATATTGTTTCAAAATTTAATATTTTCTTGCAGTATAAATCTTAAGCGTCTAAACTAAGCTTTTTATTAAAAATAAAAAAATATAATAACTCTTACTTTCATATGATATTACTAATTTACACATATTCAGTTTATTATTTTCAGGAGACATACAAACATTACTAATTATCGTAAATTAAAGTAAAAATACAGAAAAAAGATTATAGATATTATCATTGTACGAAAGTGTACAAAAAATGTATCAATAACGAACATCTATATAAATAAACAAGCAAGAAAAGGCATACTAATATTCTAATAATCAATACTGAGCAAATAATGGCACGATGCTTGGTTTCAATCAAGCAGAAAATATAATATACAAACTATGATAGATTTAAATAATATACACAAATCGTACGTAATGGGTAGCAATAAGCTACATGTATTAAAAGGAATTGACTTAAAAATTAAAGAAGGCGAATTTGTATCGATAATGGGTTCTTCCGGCTCCGGGAAATCGACCTTATTAAATATCTTAGGCATATTAGACGCATACGACTCTGGAATTTACAAACTAGGCAATATGCCAATAAATAATCTTAACGAGAAAAAAGCTGCTAAATATAGAAACGAACTTATTGGTTTTGTATTTCAATCGTTTAATCTTATATCGTTTAAGAATGCATTAGAGAATATTGCCTTGCCATTATATTATCAGAAAGTACCTCGAAAAAAACGAAATAAAATTGCAATGGAATATCTCGATAAAGTTGGATTAAGAGATTGGGCAGAACACATGCCTAACGAACTATCGGGTGGACAAAAACAAAGAGTCGCAATTGCACGTGCTTTAATATCGAACCCAAAAATAATTCTTGCCGATGAACCAACAGGAGCTCTCGACTCAAAAACATCATACGAAGTAATGGAGTTATTTAAAGAAATCAACGACAGTGGGAAAACAGTTATTATTGTTACTCACGAACATGATATTTCAGAAAAAACCGATAGAATAATCAAACTTAACGATGGAATTATTGAAACTAGCATCTTAAACTAAAAAAAATATGTTTGATTTAGATAAATGGCAAGAAATATTATTTACAATAAAAAAGAATAAACTTCGAACATTCTTAACAGGATTTAGTGTTGCTTGGGGAATATTCATGCTTATTTTTTTACTTGGTTCGGGAAAAGGATTGCAAAATGGTATTGAGCATCAATTTCGCGATGATGCTACAAATAGTATTTTTATCCGTCGAGGACAAACAACAATGGCATACAATGGTCTTCAACCGGGTAGAAAAATAAAATTTTCTAACGAAGATTATGACATAATAAAAAATACAATTCCAAAAATTGAATATCTTTCATCGAGATATTATATCCCGGGTAGCGACCAGATTTCGTATAATAACGAATATGGTAATTTTTCTATTCTTACAGTACACCCCGACCATAAATATATTGAACGTACTAATACTATAGAAGGTAGATTTATAAATGGTAAAGATATTACAGAGTATAGAAAAGTTGCTTCTATTGGCAAACTTGTTAAAGAAGCTTTATTTAAAGACGAAGATGCTCTGGGGAAATATATTAAAATAAACAATATACTATTTAAAGTTGTTGGAGTATTTAAAGATGCCGGTGGAGAAGATCAAATGCGTACAGTTTTTCTTCCAATATCTACAGCTCAGAAAATTTTTAGTGGAGAAAATACTGTACATACAATATTACTTACAGCTAAAAATGCAAGTGTCGAAGAAAGTAAAAATATGGTTTATCTTATACGTAAGAAATTTGCAAAAAAACACAATTTCGATGTAGAAGATGTTAGTGCAATAAATATTAGAAATAATGTTGAACAATTTAAGCAATTTAAAGATATGTTCTCAGCCATAAATCTCTTTATATGGATTATTGGCATTGGCACACTTATAGCAGGTATTGTTGGTGTAAGTAATATTATGATAATAGTTGTTAAAGAACGTACCAAAGAAATAGGGATAAGAAAAGCCCTTGGTGCTACACCGGCTTCAATAATAAGCTTAATCCTTCTCGAATCGGTTTTAATTACTGCTTTTTCAGGATATATCGGACTAGTTATGGGTGTTGGCTTACTAGAATTAATTTCGTCGGCAATGCCTGATGGAGAATTCTTTATGAATCCGAATGTCGATTTTAATACAGCTATTAGCGCAACATTACTATTAATTTTTAGTGGTGCATTAGCAGGATATTTCCCTGCTCGAAAAGCCGCAAAAATAAAACCTATTGTTGCATTACGAGACGAATAAATAATAAATATCTGATGTACAAAAAATTACAATAATTATGTTTGATTTAGACAAATGGCAACAAATATATAGTGTTCTTAAAAACAATAAGCTACGAACATTCTTAACAGCTTTTGGTGTTTTTTGGGGAATATTTATGTTAATGATAATGGTTGGGGCCGGTACCGGACTAAGAAATGGAATTACTCAGGGCTTTGGCGATTTTGCAACAAATAGTTTCTTTATGTGGACACAAAGAACTACTGTTTCGTATAAAGGATTTCCGAAAGGCAGGTATTACAACTTCGAGACTTCAGACATAAATGCTTTAAAAGAAAATATATCAGGTATTAAATATATTGCTCCTAAACTTCAGGCAGGAAGTTATAACAGTGCCAACAATAATGTTGTTAGAGGATTAAAAACCGGAGCTTTTAATATTAATGGCGACTATCCGGAATTCAATAAAATTGATCCTTGCATAATATTAAAAGGACGATTCATAAATAAATTAGACATTAACAAAAAAAGAAAAGTTGCAGTTATTGGAGAAAGAGTATTAGAAGAATTGTTCGATAAAGACGAAAACCCAATTGGCGAATATGTTAAAATTAATGGCGTATATTTTCAGGTTATTGGAGTTACTAAACCTTTAAATCCAAATATTAATTTTGGTGGCGACAAACAGCGTTCTATTGTTGTACCATTCTCAACTTTTCAACAAGTATATAATTATGGCGATGTAGTTGGGTTCTTTGCCATAACTGCTAAAGAAGGCATCTCGGTTACCAAAATAGAAGAACAGGCCATGCAGTTAATGAAACGCAAACATTCTATTTCTCCGGACGACGAAAGAGCAGTAGGTCATATTAATATCGAAAAAGAATATAAAAAAATGAAAGGCCTTTTTACCGGAATTGGAATATTAATATGGATTGTTGGAATTGGCACCTTACTAGCCGGGGTTATTGGAGTTAGTAATATTATGCTTATTGTTGTTCGCGAACGCACAAAAGAAATTGGAATACAGAGAGCTCTTGGTGCTACTCCTATGGACATTATAAAACAAATATTAAACGAATCGGTTGTAATTACATTAATCTCAGGATATGTAGGACTAATTTTCAGCGTTGGAGTAATAGAACTTCTAAATTATATTTTAATTAATTCCGAGAGCAAGAACGAGATGTTTAAAAATCCGGAAATTGATTTTAATATAGCTATGGCTGCAATTATTATTTTAATATTTTTTGGAGCTTTGGCAGGATTATTACCTGCAAAAAGAGCTGTAAGTATTAAACCTATAGAAGCATTAAGAGACGAATAAAACAAGATTAATAATAAATAATTAGAAATAAATAACAAGAAATGTACAGTAAATAGTCAACAGTAGGCAATTGATAGACTATAGAATTTTATAGCTAACAGATTTCTCGACTTCGCTCGAAATGACAATTATATATAGTCGACAGTTGACAGGTAAAAACTAAATATTATTTTAAAAAATAATTAAGCAAACAAAAGAAAATAATAATGATTGTCCGCTTTTTGACATACACATTGCTAACCAAACTGAAAATCAATTATTTTACCCCAACTCTAAAGGGAGTAATTGATTTTCTTCACACCCTTTAGGGATGGGGCAATGAAGAAAATCAAACGGCAAGTTCTGTCAAAAAGCGGATATACAAAAGAAAATAATTAAAATAAAACATACAAAAACTTTAAACAATGAAAAAAATATTAAAAACTACTCTCGTAATTTCAATAATTGTGATTTTTGTGGGCACAATTGCTTATTTATATAAGAAATCGCAGGACAAACCGGTTATTTATCAAACAAAAACACCATTTATAAGCAATATTGTTAAAAAGACTGTTGCTACAGGTTCTGTAGTACCTCGTAAAGAAATAGAAATTAAACCGCAGGTATCAGGAATTATAAAAGAGATTTTTGTTGAACCCGGACAAAAAGTTAAAGAAGGCGATTTAATAGCAAAAGTTAAGATAATACCAAATATGATAAATCTTAATAATGCCGAATCGAGAGTAAAAAAAGCAGAATTACAACTCAAAGATGCTGAACTTATATTCAAAAGACAAAAGAAAATTTTTGACGAAGGAGTAATTCCAAAAGCAGAGTTTCAGAAATATCAAATAGAATTCGAAAATGCCAAAGAAGAACTTAATGCTGCAAATAACAACCTTCAATTAATAAAAGAAGGTGCAACAAAAAATGCAGGTCAAACATCAAATACTCTTATTCGCTCTACCATTGACGGTATGATTTTAGATGTCCCTGTTGAAGAAGGCAACTCGGTTATTGAAGCCAATAATTTTAACGATGGTACAACAATAGCAAGTATTGCCGATATGAGCGATATGATTTTCAAAGGTAAGGTTGACGAATCGGAAGTTGGTAAAATTCACGAAAACATGAAGCTTGTTCTTTCAATTGGTGCTATTGAAGGAGAATCGTATGACGCCATTCTAGAATATATTGCTCCTAAAGGTGTAGAAGAAAACGGAGCTGTTCAATTCGAGATAAAAGCAAAAGTAAAAGTAGATAAAAACAATTTTATACGTGCCGGATATAGCGCAAACGCAAATATTGTGCTCGAGAAAAAAGATAGTATTATGGTTATTCCCGAAGGATTAATAAAATTCGACGGAGACACTGCTTATGTTGAAATTGAAACCGAAAATCAAGTATTCGAAAGAAAAGAAATTGAACTTGGAATATCTGATGGTATAAATATTGAAGTTCTTAAGGGACTGAAAATTGAAGATAAAATTAAAGATGAAAATGCTATTGTTGAAACACCAGTGAAAAAAGAAACCAAATAGTCTGATATATTTGATTTGAGCTGTTTTAGTGTTCGGCTGTCTTACTTGTTAAGACAGCCGTTTTTTTTGTATATGAACTAATTAATTGAAACTATGGACAAATCTTACATAGAATTTAGGTTAATACAAATAGTGTACTATAAAAGAATTATTTTACATTATCTATTGTGCATACACAATTATATTACTACTTTTATTTTTGTAATAATTTAAATAAACTAATTAAATTAGGCATTTAGACAATAATCTGTTTGTATGTCATCGGTCTCTGATTTACCAT
>CAZDCZ010000083.1:0-13098 GCA_964504155.1 uncultured Bacteroidales bacterium
TTTTATAATATTTAAGATTAATCAATTTGTTATTTTACTTTGATGCAAAGTATGAAATAAAGTTTAATTATTTAGTTAATATCATGATAATAGTTGTTTTGCATTTAGTAATTTAGTGAAATATTTTAAATAATAATTGTAATGGGAACATTTTTTTCTGAATATATATTACCAATAACATTATTTATAATAATGCTTGGAATGGGAATGTCGTTGGAAAAAAATAATTTTGAAAAGATATTTATTCATCCAAAATCAATTATAGTAGGAGTTTTTTGTCAAGTATTGCTGCTTCCTTTAGTGTTTTTTGTTATTTTATATTTCTTAGATTTAGACCCGCATATAAAAGTAGGTTTTGTTATTATTATTGCATGTGCCGGAGGATCGGCAACAAATCTTATTACTTATTTGCTTAAAGGAAATTTGGCCCTGTCTGTTACTTTGACTTCAGTAAATAGTTTGATAATATTAATCACTCTTCCATTAACTGTAAACATTGCACTGACTTATTATTTAGGAGAATCTGCAAATATTGTTTTGCCTGTTATTAATACAATTGTAAATATCCTGCTTACTATTGTAACTCCAGTAATAGTCGGAATGATAATTAGAAATTATTTTTTTATAATAACACTCAAATTGAGTAAATATTTAAAATATGTATTGCCACTATTATTATTAAGTGTTTTTGTTGTTATTATTTTTTTTGATAATAAAGATGATGAAATAGGAATAACACATTATTTATATCTTATTCCTTATGTCTTATTCTTTAATGTTGTTTCAATGACAATTGTTTATAGTTTGGCTCGAGGAGTTAAACTTAGTAATCGAACTGCTTTTACTTTAAGTGTTGAAGTTGGTTTAAAAAACAGTATTATTGGTATTTTTGTCGCGAAAACATTGATAGGCAATCGCGATATGACCATGGTTTCGGTAGTTTACGGGTCGCTTACTTTTTTTTCGACATATATAGTTGCTTATTTAGAAAAGAAAATAGGTGTACGAAAAGTAAATATTAAAAATTCAAGGTAACAAATTGAAAAAAAATGCGTAAATTAATAATTAAACGATAGAAGAAATTTATTAAAAAGACAATGTGTTTTAAAGTTGATAAAAAAGAAGATACTCCTTCAATAAATCTACAAAAAGGTTTAATTGAAATCGAAGGACGCTCGTTACCAGAAAATGTATTAGTTTTTTATTCTCCGATAATAAATTGGGTAAGAAAATATTCTGAAAATCCGGATGAATTTACTACGATAAATATTTATCTTTCTTATACAAACAGCTCTTCGTTAAAATTGATTGTTGATATTTTAAGTTTGCTTGATAATGCTTTTGCTGAAGGAAACAAAATGGAACTTAATTGGACGTATGAACAAGGTGACGATTCTCTTTTTGAAATAGCTCAAGATTTAAAATTAAACCTTAAAATGCCAGTTAATTATATCGAAAAGAAAGTCGATAAAATAAAAATAAAAAGAATATTAGTTAAAAATTTAAAGACCGGTAAAATAGGAGAAATAACACAATTATATTGGGAGTCGATTAAAAGAAATGGTCATTCAGACGATTTTTTGGTACTAGAGAAGTAAATATATATTTAAAATTTTAGTATAATAAAAAAACCTTCGAAATTAATCGAAGGTTTTTCTAAGTAGCGGGGGCAAGACTCGAACTTACGACCTTTGGGTTATGAGCCCAACGAGCTACCAACTGCTCCACCCCGCAATATATTTTTAAGTATTATTTGTCTTAATTGCGGTGCAAAGGTAATTTTTGAATTGATAAAAACAAAGAAAAGCAACTTTTTTTTTAAAAAAAATATTTTTTGTAGTATATTCTTTCAAATCAAATTTCTTAATATAATCGTTCAATCTAGCTTAAAATTATATATTTGCATAAATTAAGATTTGTATGTAAATGAAGAATAAAAAGAAGAAAATTGTTGACAAATTAAAAAATAAGTATCGTTTAATAGTATTTAATAATAGTACTTATGAAGAGGTGTGGGGTTTAAAACTTTCCAGATTAAATGTATTTACAATATTTGGTTCTGCTGCAATAGGTTTAACTACTATAGTAATTTTAACAATATCTTTTACTCCATTACGAGAATATATTCCCGGTTATCCCGATGGTAATATGCGATTAGAAATTATATCTAACGTTCAAAAATTAGATTCGTTAGAATACGAAATTAAAATAAGGGATAGATATTTTAATAATATGAAAACAATTATTAGAGGCGAAGTTCCTGAGAACTATGCTTATTCTAAAGATTCTTTAGTTGAATCGAAAGATGTTAATTTTAAAAAATCAGAAAACGATTCCTTATTACGTAAGCAAATAGAAAAAGAAGAATTATTTAATCTCTCAATGTTTGCTTCGACTAATGAAAAAATCGATTTGTCAAAAATTTATTTCTATCCTCCTGTAAAAGGAACAGTTTCTGCTAAATTTAATCCCGACATTAGTCATTATGGTACCGATATTGGTCCTCAAAATAATGTAGTATTAGCAACTTTAGATGGAACAATAACCTTGGCAACATGGACAGTAGAAACCGGTTATGTTATACAAATTCAGCATGAGAATAATTTTATGTCGATGTATAAACATAATGCCGAATTATTAAAAGTAGTGGGAGATAGAGTTGAAGCAGGAGAAGCAATTGCTATTGTTGGAAATTCCGGCGAATTATTTTCTACCGGGCCCCATTTGCATTTTGAATTATGGCACGATGGAAGACCTTTAAATCCGGAAGATTATATTGATTTTTAACTACGCTTTATTTCTAAAGTAATATAAATAGCAAGCCCACAATTTGATGAAAAAAAGAATTGCAATATTAGGTTCAACAGGTTCTATAGGAACACAAACATTAGAAGTTGTTAAACAAAATACAGAACTTTTTAGAGTAGAAGTATTAACCGCTAATAATAATGTCGATTTGCTTATAAAACAAGCTATTTTGTTTCAGCCAAATTGTGTTGTTATATCTAATGATAAAAAATACAATATCCTTTCAGAAGCGCTTAAGGATTATCCAATTAAAGTTTATGCCGGAAATGAGGCTTTAGCGCAAATTGTCGAGATGGATAGTATAGATATTGTACTTACGGCTATTGTTGGTTATGCAGGATTAATTCCTACGATTAATGCTATAAAAACAAAAAAAACTATTGCTTTGGCAAATAAAGAAACTTTAGTTATTGCAGGAGAATTAATAAATAAACTGGTACACGAAAATAATGTTAATATTATTCCAGTAGATTCAGAACACTCTGCCATTTTTCAATGTTTATCCGGTGAAGGAAATAATAAAATAGAAAAGATAATTTTAACAGCTTCCGGAGGTCCTTTTAGAAATATGTCAATAGATTCTTTGTCGAAAGTTACAAAGAAAGACGCTTTAAAACATCCAAATTGGGATATGGGAGCAAAAATTACTGTTGATTCTGCTACTATGATGAATAAAGGTTTTGAAGTAATTGAAGCAAAATGGCTGTTCGATTTAGAACCCAATCAGATTGATGTTATTGTTCATCCTCAATCTATTATCCATTCTTTAGTGCAATTCGAAGATAGTTCGATAAAAGCCCAAATGGGCTTGCCCGATATGAAATTGCCAATTGTTTATGCTCTTACATATCCAAATAGAATAAAAACAAATTTTGAACGTTTCGATTTTCTAAAATATCCTGAATTAACATTTGAAAAACCAAATAACAATAAATTTAGAAATTTAGAATATGCATATTTTGCTATGAAACATGGAGGGAATATGCCCTGCATTTTAAATGCTGCAAACGAAATTGTTGTTAATGCATTTTTGAATAATAAAATAGGCTTTCTCGAAATGTCCGATTTAATCGAAAAATCATTGCAGAAAATAAAATATATTAGCAAGCCCTTATTGTCGGATTATCAACAAACCGATTTTGAGGCAAGAAGATATACAGAATCATTAATTAATTAAAAGAAAAAAAATGGAAATTCTAGTTAAAATAACACAACTTTTATTAAGTCTTTCAATACTTGTAATACTACACGAGTTTGGTCATTTTGCTTTTGCCAAGATATTTAAAACACGAGTAGAAAAATTTTATCTTTTTTTTAACCCATGGTTTTCGCTTTTTAAACGAAAAATTGGCGAGACAGAATATGGTATCGGTTGGTTGCCTTTAGGTGGATATGTGAAAATATCGGGAATGATTGACGAATCGATGGATAAAGAGCAAATGAAAAAACCTGCAGAACCATACGAATTCCGTGCGAAACCTACATGGCAACGATTATTTATTATGTTAGGTGGAGTTATAGTAAATTTTGTACTTGCTTTAGTAATTTATTCTGCAATATTATTTGTTTGGGGAGATCAGTATCTTCCTACAAAAAATGTTACTAATGGAATTGTTGTTGATTCTGTAGCACAAAGTGTAGGTTTTTGTAATGGCGACAAAATATTAGGTGTTGATAATGAGTATGTTGTCGATTTTCTTCAAATAGTTCCTAATATTGTACTAAATGAAGCAAAAACAGTTCAGGTTGAAAGAAATGGTAAAAAAATCGATATAGAAATTCCTGACGAAATAATACCTATATTGCTTCATAAACCGGGATTTATATCGGTAAGAATTCCGTTTATTGTTGATGGATTTGCTAAAAATTCAAAAGCAAAAATTGCCGGATTGAAAAAAGGAGATAAAATTGTTGGATTAAATGGAAACAAAATTGGATTTTTCGATCAATTTGTCGATAGTCTTAAAAATGTAGATGCCGATATTATTAATGTTGCTGTTTCTCGTAATAATCAAATATTGAATCTTGATATTGAATTAACTAATGACGGAATTATTGGTGTTGCACCATTAGGAAGTTTAAGCGAATTGTTTGAATTAGAATATACCGAATACGGATTCCTAGAAGCTATTCCTGCCGGAATAGATAAAGGAATAGAAACTTTTAAAAACTATTTAAAACAGTTAAGATTAATATTCTCGCCTAAAACAGGAGCATATAAATCTTTAGGAGGGTTTATTACTATAGGTAATATCTTCCCGGGTCAATGGGATTGGCATTCTTTCTGGAGTTTAACAGCCTTTTTATCAATAATCTTGGCTATTATGAACGTGTTGCCTATTCCGGCATTAGATGGAGGACATGTAGTTTTTTTGTTGTATGAAATGATTTCAGGTAGAAAACCTAACGATAAAGTTCTTGAATATGCCCAAATTGCGGGTATGATAATATTGTTTTCGCTATTATTGTATGCTAACGGAAATGATGTTGTTAAATGGATTACCGGTAAACTATAAGTATTAAATAGTAATTTAATAAAGAAAAATTACGAGGTGTCCAAAAAGGGCAGATTGTTGTCGTTCTTAGCGAAGTCGAAGAACCGAGTGAAACGAGCTCAACGAAGTTGATATATTGGTTTGAAAATGAAATATTTCAATAAGATTAGTATAGTGTAAATAGCTTGAAATTTACCTATTTGGACATCATTTTTTTTAAAACAATTTCGGAATCTTTTTTTTTATTTAAATAGTAAATTGCTTGTATAATAATGTTTTATTCCTTGTGTAAATTATTATTTGTGTTTTTTGAAAAAAAAATACAGAAAGGTAGAAGAAATACTATTTTTACAAAAAAATGGCTTAATAATATTTATTTGTAATATGGGAAGAAAAAAAGTTATTTCATTGTTTGTCGTATTAGTAACTTTGCTAATTAGTCAGAATTTATTTGGCAAAAATAATAATAAAAACAATCATTTATGCGATAATAAAAAAGCAGTATCTGATTCGTTTCCAATATTTGCCGATTTAGTATATGAATATCGGATTGCCGAATTAAACAATTTAACTCCTATAGAACTAGAGTATAATGCGCGTGTACGTAGATATATTGATGTATATACTATTGAACGTCGCGAACATTTAGCCAAAATTATTGGTTTATCGGAATTATATTTTCCATTAATAGAAGAAAAACTCGATAAATATAATTTACCTTTCGAACTTAAGTACCTTGCAATTGTTGAATCTGCTTTAGATCCTAAAGCTATATCGAGTTCAGAAGCTGTTGGATTATGGCAGTTTAAGTTAAATACAAGCAGAATGTTCGATTTAAAAGTAAATTCATATATCGACGAACGTTGTGATCCATATTTGTCAACCGAAGCTGCTTGTAGTTATTTACAATATTTGTATCGTATTTTTAACGATTGGCAATTGGTTTTAGCAGCCTATAATGGAGGACCGGGAGAAGTGAAAAAAGCAATCGAACGATCTGGTGGGAAAACAAATTTCTGGGAGATATTACCTTATCTGCCAGAACAAACAAAAAACTATGTTCCTGCATTTATTGCTGTAAATTATGTTATGAATTATCATAATAACCATAATATAGGGGCTATTCATCCAAAATATATTAATATCGATATAGATAGTTTGCAAATAAAAAGAGCTGTGTCGTTTAAAAGAATTTCTGATATTTTGGATATTCCTGTAGCTGCTTTAGAATTTCTAAATCCAATTTATAAACGAAATTACATACCAAAACTTTCTCGTCCGGCAGTAATAATATTGCCATCGGAAAAAATATTGCCCTTTTTACGTAACGAAGAAATAATATTTGATAAAAATTCTCCTAAAAACGATTTTGAAATTGTTGTTACAGATGTAGGGAGTACCGAAAATAAAATAAAAATTATTCATGCTGTTAAAAAGGGAGAATATTTTCATAAAATAGCAATACGATATGATTGTACAATAGAAGAAATTCGAATATGGAATAAGCTTACAAATAATAATATAAGTGTTGGGCAAAAACTTGTTATTTGGGTAGATAAGAAAAAAGCAGAACAAATTGAAGAAGAAAAAAATAAACCAAAACAACAAAGAGATATTAATAATCGTTACATATATTATATTGTTAAAGATGGAGATACTATTTGGAGTATAGCATCGAAATTTAATTGCGAGTCGATAGCCGAATTAAAAGAAGTAAATAAAATATTAGATGAAACAGATTTAAAACCTGGGAAAAAGCTAAAAATATATTTGAATAATTAATTAGGACAATATTTATTTGCTAATTTCAGATATAGAAGATGTTTCTAATAAAAAATAAGAGTCATGACAAAAAAAATTACTATTATTTTAATTCTATCCATATTTATTTTTGGATGTAAAGACGAGAAAAAGAACCTGTTAATGCCAAGTGCAGGTGGTAAAGCAGGTGAAGTTGTTTTGGTTATCGATGGACAACAATGGACTAATACTGTTGGAGATGAATTTAAAAATAAATTTTTAAAAGCATATCCTGCTTTACCTCAAGCAGAACCAATTTTTGATTTAGTTCATATATCTTATTCATCTTTTTCTAAGATGTTCAAATTACATAGAAATATTGTACTTGTTAAGGTAGCATCTAAATATAAAGAACCAAAAATAATTATTCAGAATAACCTTTGGGCAAAACCGCAAATTGTTTTAAATATTTTAGCTCCTGATGATTCATCTATGGCTTTGTTGTTGCGAGAAAAAGGAGATATTATTATCGATAGATTACTTAAAGCCGAGAAAGAACGTTTTATTAATAGTTATATAAAATACGAAGAAAAAAAAATTGGAACGAAATTAAATAAAAAATTCTCTGCTTCTTTAATTGTTCCTAAAGGATATTCCTTAGCAACAGATACAAGCAATTTTGTATGGCTTTCTAAAGAAGAACCGGAATTAAGTCAGGGGATATTTGTATATTCATATGCAAAAGATTCAAAAGTTGAATTAACTACAGATTTTATTGTGGCAAAGCGAAATGAATTTTTAAAGAAATATGTTCCGGGACAATTAAGCGGCTCGTATATGCAAACAGAAAGAGTTTATTATGAGCCTTTTATACGCAATATTATAGAAAATAATCAAAAAATTTACGAATTACGAGGGCTTTGGCGCGTAGAGAATGATTATATGGGTGGACCGTTTATTAGTTCTTCTATTGTCGACGAAAAGAATAATATAGTTATTTGCGCTGATGCTTTTGTTTATGCTCCTAAGTTAGATAAACGCGATTATATACGACAACTTGAAGCAATACTTAGTACATTAAAACTGAAAAATTAGAATTATATTTTAAATAATATTTGTGCTCCGTATTTTTTAATGCGGGGCATTTTTTATTGCTATTATAGTGTTAAAAAAATATTTAGGACAGAAAAATTATACCTGTAAAACACATATAGCAGCATGGGTAACCGTGCTGCTATATGTGTTTTATTAAGATTTTGTTATCCTTTAATAATTCCTCTTTCCGAGTTCTTAATAAAGTTGATAATTTCGTCTCTCTCGGTTGATTGGGGAATATTATTTTCAATATTTTCAATAGCTTGAGTATTATTCTGATTTTTTTGGTATATCTCTCTGTAAATATCTTGTATCTGATAAATAGTATCGTTTGCGAATTTTCTTCTTCGTAATCCAACAGAATTAATACCGGCAAAAATAAGAGGAGTTTTTCCTGCAGTAATATATGGAGGAACATCTTTTCTAACTAAAGACCCACCGGATATCATAGTATGAGCGCCAATCTTTACAAACTGATGTATTGCAGATGAGCCTCCAACAATTGCCCAATCGCCAATTTCAACTTCTCCGGCAACATTAACACTATTAACAATAATACAATGGTTGCCAATAATACAATCGTGAGCAATGTGAACATATGCCATTAATAAACAGTTGTCTCCAATCACAGTTTTGTCTTTCGATACAGTGCCTCTATTAATAGTAACAAATTCGCGTATGGTAGTATTATTACCTATTTCAACAGTTGAATATTCTCCGGCAAATTTTAAATCTTGTGGTACCGCAGAAATTACTGCCCCCGGAAAGATCTTGCAATTTTTCCCAATTCTAGCTCCTGCCATAATTGTTGCACTAGAACCAATCCAAGTCCCATTGCCTATTATTACATCTTTTTCAATTGTTACAAATGGGCTTATAATTACATCTTTGCCAATTTTTGCATCGGGATGTATATATGAAAGTGAGTGATTCATATTTAATTTGCTTTTAATATTTGAGCCATTAATTCTCCTTCCACAACTACTTTGTTTCCAACAAAAGCTTGCCCAAACATATGAGCTATTCCTCTACGTATTGGAGTTATTAACTCAAGTTTAAAAATTAAGGTGTCGCCTGGGACAACTTTTTGTTTAAAACGAACTTTATCAATTTTCAGAAAATATGTAAGGTAGTCATTAGGATTATCAACAGTATTTAACACAAGTATTCCTCCTGTTTGAGCCATTGCCTCAATTTGTAATACTCCGGGCATAACCGGTTCGTTAGGGAAGTGCCCAACAAAAAATCCTTCGTTCATGGTTACATTTTTCATTCCAATAACCATAGAATCGGTCAATTCTAATATTTTATCTACTAATAAAAATGGAGATCGATGGGGCAATATCTCTTTTATCTTATTAATATCGTATAAAGGTTTAGTATTAGGATTATATTTTGGAATATGCGCTTTGCCAATTTCTTCTTTTAATTGTTTTTTTATTAAGGCAGCAAATTGTGTATTTGCATAGTGTCCCGGACGAGTTGCAACAATTTTTCCTTTAATAGGCATACCAACTAAGGCTAAGTCTCCCATTAAATCGAGTAATTTGTGGCGAGCAATTTCGTTGTTATATCTTAGTTCAAGGTTATTCAAATAACCTTCGGGCTTAACAGCAATATGTGGCTTATTAAATAAATCGGCTATACGATCAAGTTCGCTTTGTGGAACTTTATTTTCCATTATTACAATAGCGTTTTCCAGATCACCACCTTTTATCAAATTATTTTTTAATAGAAATTCTAACTCGTGAAAAAACACAAATGTTCTACAAGGAGCAATTTCTTTTGCATAATCGGTATGCGTATTGTACGAAGCATATTGGTTGCCAACAACTTTCGAGTTATAATCTATTAACACATTTATCGAAAAATTATCATCGGGATAGGCAATAATTTCAATATTGTTTTCTTCGTCTGTATAAACAATTTTTTCTGTTATCTCAAAATAATTCTTTTTTGCATATTGTTCTTCTATTCCTGCATCGAGAATAGCCTCAGCAATTAGTTTACTACTGCCATCTAATATTGGAGCCTCCGGACCATTCATTTGTATTAAGACATTGTCTAGTTTTAATCCGTGGAGAGCAGACAGAACATGTTCTATCGTATGAAGTTTAATCCCTTTTTCTTCTAATGTTGTTCCTCGTGAAGTATCGGTTACGTTTGCTATATTCGCCGAAATAATTGGCTGACCTTCTAAATCTATTCTCTGAAATTTATATCCGTGATTTTCAGGTGCAGGATTAAAAATTATTTGTACCTCGTATCCAGTATGTAAACCTTTTCCCGATAGAGAAACGGATTGTGCTAGTGTTGTTTGTTTTTCTGACATATAAATAATATTATATCAATAAATGTTTTTTAAGAAACGTCGCAAGATACAAAATTTTGATAAGCTATTAAATTATTAACTAATAAATTGAACCTTAGGATAACATGAATTGATTATTCTTTTATTTTTTTAATCTCATTTTGCAAATCTCGTATTTCTTTATATAAATCGGGTAACTTTCTAAATAATACATAAGATTTTTGATATTTTCCAAAGTCGAATGCCGGAGAACCCTGAATTACAGAATCATCTTTTACGTTTGATGTTATACCTGATTGCGCAGCTATTTTTACTCCATCGCCAATTTTTATATGCCCTACAAAGCCAACTTGTCCGCCAATCATACAATTTTTGCCAATTTTTGTAGAGCCGGCTACGCCCGACTGTGCTGCAATTACAGTATTTTTACCAATCTCAACATTGTGTCCTATCTGAATTAAATTATCTAATTTTACCCCTTTGCGTATTATTGTTGACCCCATAGTAGCTCTATCAATAACTGTATTAGAACCAATTTCAACCATATCTTCTATAATTACATTTCCGACCTGAGGCACTTTTCTGTAATTATTATCTGCTTGAGGAGCAAAGCCAAAACCATCGCTTCCGATAATTACACCGGAATGAAAAATGCAATTTTCTCCAATAATACAATCATTATAAATTTTTACTCCGGAATTTAAAATTGTATTTTCCTTAATAATCGAATTATCTCCAATAAATACATGAGGAAAAAGTTTTACATTATCTTTAATAACAACATTCTCTCCTATCGAAACAAACTCACCAATATACACTCCCTTGCCAATTTTTGCACTTTTTGCTTTGTACGACTTCTTACTAATTCCTGTTTTTGGCTTTTTACTTTGTTCGTGTAACTCTAATAATTTTGCAAAAGATTTATAAGCATCATCAACTTTTATTAAAGTAGCAGACACTTCCTTTTCTACATTAAAATCTTTATTTATTATAACAACAGAAGATTTTGTAGAGTATAAATAATGACTATATTTTGGATTTGCTAAAAAAGATATGCTTTCAGCTTGTCCTTCTTCTATTTTGGCAACTCCTGTAATTACTACATTTGGGTTACCAACAATTTCTCCCTTAATAAAATCTGCAATAATTTTTGCTGTATATTTCATATGTATATTATTTGTATTTTAATTGTCATATATAACTCGTATTACAAAATTTAATCATAACACTTCTGTCAATTTTTGATTACATTTTGAAATACTCGGTTTATCTGTATATTATTCATCAAGCAAATGTCTCTATTCCTATTTTTTTGCAAAATTAAATATATTAATTAAATTTCTTTCGGATAACATAAAAAATATTTGGTTACTCTTTTCGAAAGAACAGAAATATTTAACATATCAGATGCCTCTACTATATCGATTAACTCACCCGATTTTTGTAAAATTTTTATTCTATCGTTCCCTGTACTATATGCTTTGTTGCTTATTTCTCCTTTAAAAACAAAAAAATCAGCATCGGTTTCATTAATTATATTTTTATTCTGTTGTACAAATCTTCTTTTAAGATCAGATACTTTTGATTCGTCGAAAGTGCTATTTTTTAATTCTATTTTAAATAATTGTCTGTTAATAAGATTTTTGCATAATTGAGATAATACAGGATCGCTTGTATTAATCCAATTTTTTATCGATGTAATTATGTCGTTATCGTCTAAAAGAGCAAAGTTATGCACTATTTCGTTTTGCGAAAGATTTTTTTTATATTCGTTATTTATAAAGTAGTCTAGTGCAGGTGTTAGAAATATATCAATATTTTTAGTGCGTAATAATTTTGCTCTTTCAATTATTCTAATTAATAATTGTTCTGATGATATTACAGTTTTGTGCAAATATACTTGCCAATACATTAAAGATCGAGCAATTAAAAATTTTTCAATCGAGTATGTTCCTTTAGCTTCAACAACAAGATTTCCATTAACAACATTAAGCATTTTTATTATCCTGTCTGAGCCAATAACACCTTCCGACACACCTGTGTAAAAACTGTCTCGACGTAAATAATCTAATCGGTCAACATCTAATTGACTTGATACTAGTTGATGAAGGAATGTTTTATCATATGTATTTGTGAAAATTTTTATTGCAAGTTCTAATTTTCCGTCAAATTCATCGTTCAGAACGTTCATAAACATTAACGAAAGCTTTTCATGTTTAATGTCAATTAAGTTTAATTCGAGAGTGTGAGAAAATGGACTGTGTCCTATGTCATGCAATAAGATAGCTAAGATAGATGCTTCTTTTTCGTCTTCGGTAATTATATGACCTTTAGAACGAATTGTTTCAATAGCAGAACCCATTAAGTAGGCCGCACCAATAACATGTTGAAATCTTGTGTGTGTAGCTCCAGGATAGACATATTCGGTAAACCCTAATTGTTTTATTCTCCGTAAACGCTGAAAATAGCCGTGTTCAATAATTTTAAAAATCAAGCCTTCAGGAATATTGATAAGTCCATATACCGGATCGTTAATAATTTTAATATTTTTCGATGTTTTTAATTTCACAAAATATAGTTTTTCACAAAAATAGAAATAATATTTAATATTACTTATGTATTAAATGATTCCATATTGTTTTTGTTCTT
>CAZDCZ010000084.1:0-12955 GCA_964504155.1 uncultured Bacteroidales bacterium
CCTTGCAAGGTTCTTTCTAACAGATATCTCGACTACGCTCGATATGACAATAAGAGCAGATGTCTCGGATTATTTTAACTTCACTTCGACACTCAAAAGCCTACCGACTGAAAACATCTCATCTTATCGAAAATCGAACCACTTTTTTTGTTTTTTTGTTTCTTCTTCGCCATAATATCCTCGTCCGTATCCATAACCATAACCGTAACCATAGCTATATCCGTAATTATATCCGTAACCGTAATATTTTGGCACTTTAATATCGTTAACCAAAATCCCCATGTTTTTTGCCTTTTTATTTTTATGCAAATTATTAATTAATTCGAAAACCTGTTTACTCGAATATTTCTGACGTATAACAAATAAATTTGCATCGGTATATTGATTAATTAATAAGGCATCGGTAACAATAGCCACCGGAGGAGTATCTATAATTATATAATCGAAAGTTTGTTTTGCATATTCAAAGAAAGTTTTCATTTTATCGGTCTCTATAAGTTCTGCCGGGTTAGGAGGCACCGGACCCGAAGTAGCAACAAATAAATTATCTATTTCTGTAGAAAATATTATTTCTTCTTTTGTATTTTCGTTAATAAGGTAAGTACTTAAACCAACATTATTTGGCAAATTAAATCGTTTATGCAAATTCGGTTTTCTAAGGTCGAGACCCACAAGCAAGGTTTTTTTGTTTGACATAGCAAGTATAGTTGCCAAATTAGTTGCAGCAAAAGTCTTTCCCTCGCCACTAATTGTCGATGTTACTGTAATTACTTTTTTATTTTCTTCGCGTAGCAGATATTGCAAATTAGTCCTCAGACTACGAAACGATTCTGCCATTGGCGATTTAGGATTTGCAAATACAGGATTCTCAGTTTGAGTAGCGTTATGCCCTATGGTTCCTAATATTGGAATATTCGTATTGTTCTCAATATCTTTTTTTTCTGTAATTTTATTATCTAGAAAATCGATAAGTAAAATTACAGCTGTTGGAATCATTAGTCCAATAACAAAACCTATCATATAATTTTGCGAACGTTTTGGAGAAATAGGAATGGCATTTTCTGCTCGGGCAATATCTAGAATTTTATTATTGGCAACATTCGATGCTTTGGTAATACCTGCTTCGGCACGTTTCTCGAGTAAATATGTATATAATTCGTTATTTATCTTATATTTACGCTCGATATTTACTAGTTTTCGTTCGTCTTTAGGCAATTGTTGAATTTCGTTTTCTACTACTTTTAATCTGCTATTTATATCGCTAAGCGAAATTTTATTCGAAGCAAGACTACTGGAAATTTTCTCGTTTAAAACAGTTTTTAATTCTCTAATCTCATTATCGAGAATAATTATTAACGACACCTCATCTTTTGCCGAATACGAAAGAGTAGAGCGTTGTAGAATTTTTTCGTTATACTTTGTTATTAAATTATCGAGCACAGAGTTTTCTATATCGATAATGGTTGGAGATATTACCGGTCCGGAATTCTCTTGTTTTGCCAAAAACTGTTTTATATAATTAAAATACTTAGTTCGTAGCTTAAGTTCGTTTTTTCTTTCTTGAAGTTTCTCTAGCTTTTCGAAAATTACTTGTCCTTTCCGACTTAAATTAATTATCTGATTATTCAAGCGAAAATTCTGCAAATTAGTTTCTGCAATTTCCAGAGAATCGACAATATTATTTAATTGCTCGTTGATAAATACTATTGTATTTGCAGCTTTTTGATTTTTTTCGTTTAAATCGGTTTGAATATATACTTCCATTATTTTATTCAGATAATCGGCAGTTTGTTGGGCTACAAAACCTGTCATCGAAAGAAACAATATCGATCCTTTCTCGTCGTTTACATCAATATTTAATTTGTTTTTATACCTATTTGTTAATCCGTTTACGGTATTAATGTTAAAATAATATTTGTTCGATTCTTCTTTCTTGTACATAAAATTTCCGGCATCGCGCAATTCTATTTTAAAATTAAAAGGCGTGCTTCGAAAATTTTCGCCAAAAAATAATTCTTGTTTAATATTGTATTTATCGTTAATTTCTATAAGCGCCTTACTATTCGAGAGTATTGTTACATATACAGGGTAATTTGTTAGGTTTGTTTCTGAGGTATCGAGAATAACAATAAACGGAGAATTTTTATACATTTCACTTTCAACAATCTCTCGTCGGCCAACACCTGTATAAGTAATTCCAAAATCGAGCTTTTCAACAGCAATTTGTGCTAATTTATACGATTTAAGTATCGTTATTTCGTTTTCTACCATAGCTCTTCTTCTGCGTCGTGTACGAAACATGTCTTCGACAATACTCTCTATACCACCAACATCGCTATTTTCTTCGCTTACAATAATCGATGAGTTTACTCTGTAAACCGATTCAGAATACCTGTTTACCAAATATGCAACACTAACACCAATTCCAATTGTAATAGCAAACCAGTACCATTTCGATATAAATAAAAAGAGATATTTTTTTATATCAATACTTTCTTCGTTTTGGTATATGTCGTATTCTTGTTTTATATTGTTCATCATTTTTCGATTTACTATTTTTTTTAATTACAAATTAATGACTTGAATTCTGTCATTCCAACATTGTAAAGAACGGCGCAGCCCTCAACGAAGTTAATCTCTATTTCATTAAGTTTAAAACAAGTACAACAGCCGTCAATGTCGAAGATATAGCACTTATCACAAAAGTATAATCCGATGCTTTTTCTCTAAACAAAGTTGAACCTAACGGTTCGATATAAATTACATCATTTGGCATGATATAAAAATTCTCAGAAGCAATTAGATTTTTATTCGTAAGATCAATACGTATGGTATGCGATCCTCTTTGTGTCTGTCTGATTATTAATGCATTTTTTCTGTTACCATTATAACTTATATCGCCGGCATATGCTAATGCCTCGAAAATATTTACCTTATTTGTCGATATTTCTTTAATACCGGGAGATTTAACCTCACCCAGAACACTAAATTTAAAACTTGCAAGCTTAACTATTATTTGTGCATCTTTTAAATATTTATCGGCTTTCCCCAATATTATTGCTTGAATTTCGTTAATAGTATGCTCTTTTACTTGAACTTCCTTAAGAATTGGTAGTGCAACATATCCCGAATCGTTAACCAAATATCCTTGAAAATACATATTCTCAGGGCGCAGATAATTTTGGCTGGTACCTGTTGGATTAAAGTTAGGATTAAACAGTTGATTAATCTCCGGATTTTCGGTAACAACTTGTATATAAAGCAAATCGCCGGATTGCACTTTGTAATCGGGTTTGTTCTTGGCAAAAATACTTCCTCCATCTGTTTCGTCAATATCTTGCAAATAAGTTAATTTCTCGTACGAATTACAAGAGTTTAATAATGTAACTACTAATAATATTAATAGACAATTTATATTTTTCATTGTTAAATAGTTTTATAATACATTATGAAACATTTCTGAATTGCTTACCGGAAACTACATGCATAGTTCTACATATTGAAATATATAATTTTTATCTTTCAATTTACCTGCTCATCATGCCGGTCGCTAACTACTACCTTGGCACAGCTTCGCTTCCTCAGTTACACAATAAGTAACCAAACAGAAAAATTTATACATTTACCAAAATAAATCATCAATATAAAATCAAATGATTTTTAGATCCTTGCAAAATAATACAATGTTAAAATTAATCAAAATTCTCTAATTTCAATAAGTTCGTAGGGTTAATTTGAACTAGCAAATTCTGATTTATCGATTCGATTCTGATAAGTACTTTATATTTATTAAGATTATTTATTAATTCACCCTTTATTCCCTTAAGTTTTCCGCTGGCAACTTCGACTTTCTGTCCTATCTCGAATTTTTCAGAACTTATTTCATAATCGATATCATTACTAAGGATTTTCTTTATAGTATTTATCTGATTTTCGGGAATAGCTTCCGGTGATCCTCCAAAACGAATAATTGTAACCACACCCGGTGTTTGTAAAACATCTTGTAATTCGTATAAAAATATCTTTACAAAGATATAAGAACGTATCATTGGTTCTTCAACCCACTTTTTCCTGTCGCTCCATTGTTTCAATTTTTTTTCTACCGGAAGATATGTTTCTATATTTTTTTCGATAAGATTTTGATAAACTTTTTTTTCGTTTCTCGATTTCGTATAAAGAGCATACCATTTTCTTTCTTTCAACATATTTATACTTACCTTATTCTCCATTAAATAAACAAATCTTAATTATTCAAAATCTTAATTAGAAACTTATAAAGCCAAACTGAGCGATTGTCTATTCTGTTTCAATCGCTCAATTATAATTTTATTTATGCAAAACACATATTAGACTGAGTTATTACATTGCAAACTCTTTTTTAATTATATCTATATAATCTAATTTTTCCCAAGCAAAGAATTCTACTTCTTTATATTCTTCTGTGCCATTATGAGGAAATATTTTCACTTTCCCTTTTTTATAATCTCTACCCATATGTCCATAAGCAGCAGTTTCTCTGAAGATTGGATTTTTTAGTCCAAAACGTTTTACAATAGCACTAGGAGTAAGATCAAATATTTTCTCCACCTTTTCGGCTATTTCTCCGTCTTTCAAATCAATATTTTTCTTATTGTATGTATTAATATATACACCCACAGGTTGAGCAACGCCAATAGCATAAGCAAGTTGAACAAGAACTTCGTCGGCAACACCTGCTGCAACTAAATTTTTTGCAATATGTCGAGCTGCATAAGCTGCTGAGCGGTCAACTTTCGATGAATCTTTTCCGGAAAATGCACCTCCACCATGAGCTCCTTTTCCTCCATATGTATCAACAATTATTTTTCTTCCTGTCAATCCGGTATCTCCATGAGGGCCCCCAACAACAAATTTTCCTGTTGGATTTACATGAAGAATACATTCATCGGTAAAAAGTTTTTGTGCTCTTTCGGGAAGTCTTTTTTTAGCTCGTGGAATTAAAATGTTTTTTACATCTTCCTTAATTTTTTTCAGCATTACAACATCCTCATCAAACTGATCGTGTTGGGTAGAGACAACGATAGTATGTATTCGTAAAGCCTCATCCTTATCGTTATATTCTATGGTAACTTGCGACTTAGCATCAGGTCGCAGATAAGTCATCTCTTTACCATCTTTACGGATTTTTGCAAGTTCTTGTAAAATTATGTGCGATAATGTAAGTGAAAGAGGCATATAATCATCTGTTTCCTTATTTGCATAACCAAACATCATACCTTGGTCGCCTGCTCCTTGCTCTTCTTCTTTTTCTCTTTCAACACCTTGATTAATATCGGGCGATTGCTCATGTATTGTCGATATTACTCCACATGAGTCTCCATCGAACATATAACCGGCTTTTGTATATCCAATATCTTTAATTACTTCGCGAGCAACTTTTTGAACATCTACCCATGCTTCAGTTTTTACTTCCCCGCTTAATATTGCCAATCCTGTTGTAACCATAGTCTCACATGCAACTTTAGAATTAGGATCTCTTCTAAGAAATTCGTCTAATAATGCGTCTGAAATCTGATCTGCAACCTTATCGGGATGTCCTTCAGACACAGATTCTGAAGTAAATAAATATGACATAATATAATGTTTTAATATTAAATTAAATTCTATAAACGTTCAAAAGTAATATAAAAAAATGAAATACAATTGTCAATAATTATGAATTATTTCTAGCATCTGAAAGTTTTTACAACAAAGTTTATAACTAAACATCAATAGAATATAATGAATCAAAATCTGTTTATTCGTTAAAATTGTTTATCTGATTAACTCAATATATTCTAAATTATTATTTTACAGACAAATATAAACGCATCAACAGATAAACAAGAATATTAAGTTTCGTATGCTCCCTCAGGTCGGTTGCCTCATGATAATGCGTGTTAAACAAATCTTAAACTCAGAATCATGAGCATTCGTATTGTATCCCTATTTTTGGGTATTTGCACTCAAGAGCCATGCACTCGATTATAATTTGTCTTATTCTAAAAGATGAAATACAAATTTTATCTTCGAATTTTGGGTTTTTTTGCTCAATTTTTTTGTTTCGGCATAACAATTAATCTACTTTTGGACTATCTTAAGTTTTTAGTCGAATTCTATACAAATTCAAACATTATACTATGAATAATAAACGGAAAGAAATTCGCGATAATATAATAAAAGTATCCTCAGGTATTTTTTCGAAACACGGTTTTAAAAAAACAACAATGAACGATATAGCTAAGACTTTAGATATGGGAAAAAGTTCGTTGTATTATTACTTTAAAAGTAAAGAAGAAGTATTTGAAGCAGTTGTTATGCATGAGGCTGAAATTCTACACAATGTTCTTGAGAATGAAATAATAAATCGAGATCTTGAACCTCTGGCAAAAATAAGAAAATATGTAATTACCAGGATGCAATATCTAAACAACTTGGTAAATTTTTACTCTACTTTAAAAAACGATTATCTCGGGAATTTAGCATTTACAGAACGTATTCGTATTCAGTACGACAAAGAAGAAACAGAAAGAATAAATAACTTTTTAATAAATGGTAAGCAACTCGGAATTTTTAATATTAAAGAAACAGAAGTAACCTCAATTGTTTTAATTACAACATTAAAAGGTTTAGAAACTGCTCTTTTGTTAAACAATGATATTGATGATAAACAAATTGAAAATTATTTAAACGATGTCTTAGATATTCTTTTTTATGGTTTAGTAAACAAAAATTATAAAGAATTTGTCTCGAACTAAAAGAAAGACATAATTAATTGTGTCTTTCTTTTTATCCTTTGCATTATGTATTTGCAGATCGATTATGCAATCCACATTCTTTTTTGTCGGGCTGTTCCCACCACCACCGTCCGGCACGAAGATCGTCGCCTTCCTTAATGGCTCGAGTACATGGTTGGCATCCAATACTTGGAAATCCTTTATCGTGCAAATCGTTGTATGGCACATTGTTTTCGCGAATAAATTTCCAAACTTCATCTTCTGTCCAATCAATTAAAGGATTTACTTTTAATAATTGATTATTTTCGTCCCACTCTACTAATTGGTTTTCTGTTCGAGTAACAGACTGATCGCGACGCAAACCACAAATCCACACATCTAAACCCTTAAATGCTCTACTTAAAGGTTCTAGTTTTCTAATTTTACAACATTCCTTTCTTTCTTCTATACTGTTATAAAATAAATTTACTCCTTTCTCGGCAACCATCTTTTGTACTTTAGTAAAGTCGGGGAAAAATACATTAAGCTTTATTTTATATCGTCTATTAGTTTTTTCCATTAATTTATACGTTTCAGGAAATAAACGACCTGTATCTAAAGTAAAGATATTTACATCTTTGTCGATTTCGGAAATAATATGTGTTATTACTTGATCTTCGGCACCTAAACTAGAAGCAAAAGCAAGTTTATCTTTATATTCGTTTATAAAATAACTTAAGATTTCTTTAGGGCTAAAGTCTTTTAACAGATTACTAAGATGTTGTGCTTTATTTTTTTTATTCATAAACGGCTATTAGTTTCAAATTTTAGATAACAAATTTACATATTATTTTGCTAATATATAATTCATCCTTATCTAAATTAACTGTATGGTAATAAAGAAAATTGCTAATACAAGTAATGAGCAAAATCGTAAAGCATGATAGTAATAAAGAAAATATAACTAAAAATTTTTAAGTTTTTCAATAGTTGCCTTATATCCTATCTCGAATATCTCTCTTGCATTTTTAACATTCATCAAACTATAACTTTTTAATTCATCAGGTTCAATAAAAATCTTAACTTTTTCTTTTACACTATTAATAGTTGCCCCTACTGCCAGATGAAAAGAACGCTCAGCAACCTTCATTATTCCCTTTATATCTTTTTCGTATCCTATTGGATTAACATGTACAGCAATTATCTTCCTGCATTTTCCTTCTAATGGGACAATAGGCAAATTATCGAAAACACCACCATCGACATACATTTCGTTCTCAATTTCAACAGGTTGAAATAATATTGGGATGCTTGTTGAAGCTATTAATGCCGGAATAATTTCTCCTGAATTAAAATATCGCAATTCGCCTTTATTTAAATTTGTAGCTGCAAGGGTAAAATCTATTTTTAAATTTTCGAAATTCTTTGCTCGCAAATTGTTCTTTAATACTTTAGTAAGATCTTTATTGCCAAGAAATCCATTCTTAGGTATTGCAACTTTCACAAAATCGAAAATACTGTTCTTGCTAAATATCTCAAATATTTCTTCGGGAGAATATCCATCGGCATAAAATGCCCCAACTAAAGCACCGGCACTTACTCCACTAATAGCATCAGGGAAAATATTATTCTCGTTTAATGCTTTTAAAACTCCAAGATGAGCAAAACCTCGTACAGCTCCACCACTTAAAATTATCCCTGTTTTATACTTTTTTATACCAAACATACTTAAACTGATTTTATTATTATTCGAAATTCACTAGCATCCGAAAGTTTTCGGCAAATTAAATAAAATTTAAGTCCACTCCGAAAAGTCTTCATATTACAAATATATTAAAAATAAAATATGAATAAGTCAAGTTGAAAAAATAATTTTTTTTATTAAAATGTTAATAAGTCAACTGGCTCTAGTCTAAAATAACTATGCTAAATGCATCAAGTTAGCATACTTTTCTTCAATGCTTCTATAATCCTTTATTGCATTAGTATTAGCAACACTTAATTCAATAATACTTTCAGTAAATTCAGATTCTGTAAATTTTTCTTTTACATGAAACCAATTCATATAATTCTGCAAATATTTTGATGCAACCCAAAGCAATTGCTTGTCAATTGTAAATAGCAAATTTAAAATCATCAATTTTTCGCAAAAGTTTTTCGCAAAGGTAAATCGCCACTTTTTAAGGCTTGTTTTTCGGTGTAAACCCGCTAGCGCCGACATGTTGTTGGTACTCCATAAAATCGAAATGACAATGAGTTATTGTCATGTCGAGCGATAGCCGAGACATCTGTTTATTAAAAAAAATACCAATTAATACACTAAAGAATAATTCGTAATTCTAATATACAGATTTCTCCGCAAGGTCGAAATGACAAGGACTTTTATGACAGATTTCTCCATAAAGTCGAAATGACAGGGAGTTTTAATATTAAATTCCCCACAAGGTCGAAATGACAACTAAAAAAGACCGTTAATCGTATTAACAGCCTTTTTTAGTATATATAAATTGTTTGTTATTAGAATCTATTAAGCCATCTGTATCGTCTTGAATTATCGCCAAGATTAATACCTATCATAATCTCGTGCGAACCATAAGATATTTTCTGAATATCGCTAAGTGAGTAATCAAAGGCATAACCTATATAAATTTTATCAACCTTTACTCCCACCATAGCAATTAAAGCATTACCTGTACGGTATGAAAACCCTAACCAATAATCTCTTTTATAATAAGCTCTTACATTAATATCGGCCTGAATACGAAAACTTTCCGATGTTTTAAGTAAGAATGATGGTTCAATCTCGAAATCGTTATCCATATCGTAACGATATCCGGCAATAAAATTATATTCTCTAAGCATTTTATAATCGCCAAAGCTATTATCAGACCCAAATTTCAAAGCCGATTGAAATAATTGGTTTGCCGATAATCCAACATAAAACGGATTATATGAATAATATATCCCAACATTTGCATCAGGGACAAACATAGTACTTTTTGTTCCATCGACTAATGGGTCGGCTTGTACATCATGTAAAATAATATCGCTTTTATCGATACTAAATTGATAACCTGTACCCGATACTCCGAAAGAAAGCTGACCATCGCTAATAAATATATGATATGCATATGTAAGTTGTAAACCTGTACGGTTTACTATTCCATTTCTATCGTTAAACATATATCCCCCAACACCAACACGACCACTAGGGCGGCGTTTTCTTATTCTATTATGAATAGATCGTGATTTTGATATATGACTGGTTTTTAATATTCTTGTTTGTCCACTAATAGCCTGTGTCATTGGAGCATTTTCGAAACCCAGCCATTGTTGACGTGCTGTTAAATTAAAGGAGGTAAAGCCTTCGCTACCGGCGAAAGCGGGATTAATTAAAAACCGATTCATCATGTATTGACTATATAATGGCATTTGCTGACTTTTTGCAGCAGTCCACATAATCATGATAAAACTAAAAAATAATATTTTTTTAAATATCTTCATTATAATCTTTTTAAACTCTCCACACACTAAATTCATTTATCGAATTATAGTAACATTCCCTATTTTCGGTTTTTCGCCATTATGTAAATCTATTACATAATAATAAGAGTCCATAGGTAATTCGTTACCTTTTTCATCTTTCCCGTTCCAATACTTATCGGAGTCGTATCCCTTAGAATGGAATACTCTTACACCCCAACGATTAAAAATATCTACTGTAACATCTTCGAAAACAAATAAATTATCTATTTCCCACACTTCGTTTACACCATCGTCGTTAGGTGTAAATGCAGTAGGAACAACTAAGAATTTGCTATCGTTACAAATATTAATTATAATTGTGTCGCTACCAATACAACCATGTTCGTCGGTTATTTCAACCCATATTTCCTGTTCGCGATTCTCGTTATATACTGTTATTGCTTCGGTAATATCGTTTGTCGACCAATAATAACTCGAGCCCAAATTACCGGCATCTAAAGTAAGTGTTTGACCATTGGCACATAACATTGTATCTGTTCCTAAATTTACAATAGGCAAATCGTGAACTGTTAAATTTACAGTATCGCTCGACACACAACCATGAGTATTTGTTGCCTGTACATAATATTTATTTGTTTCGGCAGCTAAATACGAATCGGCAGTACTACCATCTTGCCATAAATAATTTACTATACTATCGCCTACTGCATAAAACTCATTCGATTCGCCACTACATATCTCGGCATCGAATCCTAAACTAACATTAGCCGAAGAAATAAATAGTGCAGTAAAATAAGGTTCTCCTGTACATCCATAAATAGTAGTTTCGGTAACCGTTATTGTTTGCATTCCGGAATTATCGTCCCAGCGCACATCTATAGAGTCGTTATAATTATTAACTATTTCGCCACCTGTAATTTCCCAATCAAAAGCAGAACCCGTTGTACCATAAACACCATACCTTACAGTTCCTCCACCACAAGCTACAGGAACATCTTGAGCATAAGTATTAAAACCCGATCCGAAAATCAGGAAAAAGATTAAAATTAATATTTGAATATAATTTTTCACTTTTTTATTTTGGTTATGCTTTTGTTTTTTATAATGTTAGTAAAGTCACGGTGTGACTTGCTAATTAACTATGTTTTATCTAACTCGCCTATCGCTTTTCTTTTAAATAGTCTCACCGTGACTATCATTAGCGAAGCTTATATTTTTTGTTTTAAAACCGGTTCAGGTTTCCCTGAACCAGTTTTGTAAGTATAATTAAGTTAAAAACTTAATTTTATTAGTTAGCCCATGTATTAACAATATGATAAATAGGACCAGTTGTTGGAGTAGGATTCACTCTAATAGTAACTGTTTCAGCAACATTATAATAAGTAAAATTAGCATTAACAGTATCATCACCATCAAGAGTAATAAAATCACCAAAACGAGAAGCCTGATCATTTATACTTGTTAAAGTATATGTATATACAGTTGAACTATTATCGATTACAGTATAACCACCAGCAACAGAGGTAATATCGTGAGCTCCACTAGCTGCAACTGCTTCAGGAGAAGCTGTAGTATATTCTTCTGCTAAAGCAACAGGAGTAGTAGTTTTGTCTGTATCATAAAAATCTTTATCTGAATTATCTCCGTTAAGAGTTTTAATTTCTAATGTCCAAACTAAACGATAATTTTGCCATCCATCAGATATTGTAGCAGTAACAGCACCAGGTAATCCACCATCTCCCTCACATAAATTATACGATGCATCTCCACCTAAAGTAGCAGTTGGTTGAGCTACAACAGTTACAGTAATATCCTGACCTGTACCATCATCACAACCACCCATAGCAGCAGGAGCAATTTCTAATACATTAATAGTATATGGAGAATTCGCAACTAACATACCAGAAATAGTAACATAGTTATCTTGAACTCCATTCTGACTAAATGTAATATCAGCAGTAGTTTGTTCAGTCCATGTCCATGTAAAACCTGCAGTTAAAGTATTTGCACCATCAGGATCATAACTTGGATGATAATATGTATCCGGCAAAGCATATAAAGGAACAGTTGTTCCTGCCATTACAGTAACAGCACCAGTAGTTGCATAATCTGCAGCAGCACCAGGCACATCAGTACTTTGTGCAAAAGCACCCGTAAAAGCAAACGCTAAAACAAGCGTAAAAGTAATTTTTAAAAAGTTAATTTTCTTCATCACATTAAAGTTTAAGTTAATATTCATATAATTTTTTATTGTTTTCTATTCTACTATCTATAACGATTAAATATTATATTGGTTTCGGTTTATTATTTTGCTTTGATAAATGCATCTTTTTTATTTATTAATTAATAACGATTAATGATTAATGACTTTGATTAATTATTAATGGCTAAATATTAATGATTAATATTTTACTTTATTTATCGAATGCTTCGCTTAAAGCGAAACTTTCGCTTATTATAACCAATTTGTAAAAGTATCATTTTTAATGACTTTAACAAAACACATTTCACTAACAACCTGATTTCTTACATAAACATATCACTTTTTTTGATATAAACCATATATTTATTATTTATTCTGCACCAAAGACTTCGCTTTAAGCAAAACTTTCGGTTGTTTGTAAAAGTTTCTATGTCATGTTGAGCGATAGTCGAGACATCTGCTTATTAAAAGAATGTTCAATATTATTGTCATGTCGAGCGATAGCCGAGACATCTGACTATTAAAATAAATA
>CAZDCZ010000085.1:0-7923 GCA_964504155.1 uncultured Bacteroidales bacterium
TATATGCTACTTATTCAATTTTAACGGCTCATGCACTTGGATTAGGTGCAACAATAATTGGAATTGTTCCTGCTGCAATTAATAAAGTAAAAGAAATAAGAGAAGTTTTTCAGATTCCTGAAGAAAATGAAGCCATAATATCTGTAATAATTGGGTATCCAAAATATAAATATAAACGGTCAATAAAAAGAAGTATTCAAAAAATTAATTGGATTGAATAAGTTACTTTCCCTAATTGAGTAGGCATCTGACTACCAAACGGAAACCATGAAACATCTCACTTCACCGTGCGTACGGCGGTTCGCATACACGACGGTTCATTAAATAAAAAATAGTTTTAATTGTACTTCTGGCACAAGCATTGTTTAAAAATTGAGAATGATAAAGCCAAGGAATAAACCTTCGAAGTTGAATAATGCTGAAATAATTACAATTTTAATTACCTTTCATTTAGGTCGATTTAGAAATCTTAAACATTTCTATATCAATTATGTGCAAAAGCATCTAACAAAAGAGTTTCCACAAACAATATCCTATAACAGGTTTGTAAAATTGCAACAAAAATCTCTTCTTCCAACGACTCTTTTTTAAAGTTTCTCAACTTGAAAATAGTACAGGCATATCATTTGTAGATTTCACACCTATAAGGGTTTGCAAGAATAAAAAAATATTTAATCATAAAGTTTTTGAAGGGATAGCAGCACGAGGTAAATCAACCATGGGATATTTCTCTGGATTCAAATTACACATAGCAGTCAATAATATGGGAGAAATTATTAATTTTGTAATTACCCTGGGAATATTGATGACAGACAAGCTTTAAAAGATGAAAACTCTCTTAAAAAAGTTACCGGAAAGTTATTTGCTGATAAAAGATATGTGTCTCAGAAACTACCTAAGGCACTGTCTGTTGACGAAATACAGCTCGTTACCGGTATTAGGAATAATACAAAAAATCAATTAATAACTATGTTTGAAAGTTAATCGCTTCGAAAATGTCCAAATTACGCATAGCCAAACCATTAAAACTTGCACATTTACGAAATACTGCCATTAGTTATTAAATATCTTATTAAACTTATTCCAGTAATCAATATGAAATTGAAAACTCTTATTGTTTTCTAATATTTCCTTCCCCGAAATTCTTGCTGTGTTTGGCGATTGCTTATATTTTTTGTTGTTATATAAAAATGATGCTTCAGGATGAAATTGAACTCCTAAAACGTTTGGGTATTTTTTGTGAGCAACAGCTTCAATAATTTTCTCGTCTAATGAGCTTGCAATAACATAGAGTCCTTTACCTGTTTTGCTTACAGCCTGATGATGATTACTGTATACTGTTGGTGTAAAGTTCTTGTCTAAAGAATTATTAGTAAATTTATTTTCTATGATTTTAATTTTATGAAAATTGCCACTAAAATAATTTGGGTCTTGCAGTATTGATTTGTAGTAATTACGGTGTTGCTGATTTATTTCTAGTTTAACAATATCTTGAGCATATATTGTGTTATATATTTCCGAAGGTATATCTTGATACATTGTACCACCGGTTCCGATATTCATAGATTGCATTCCTAAGCAAAAACCGTATATTCCATAGTTTAGATTGGTTTCTAATAAGGGAGTATAATTTGTATTTGCATAATTCCCTAATAAATGATATATAAACGATAATTCAAAATAGTGTCGATAAGGGTCTGTAACATTTGTAAGTAAATGTAATTTTTTATTATAAGTAATTGGTGGAATATCCGGTCCTCCAAAGAAAATTATTGCTTCTGAATTTTCAAAAAGTCTTTTAAAATCATCGCTGCAATCATTTTCTGTATAAAGTATTGCAGGAAATAATGTATCGCTTATTTTCTGAAGCGAATAATTAGAATATTGTTTGTTTTTAAGATATTTAATCGATTTCGAATAATCATATTGTTCATCTTTATGATATACTCCTACAATTTCAAGATTCGAAATTTTAATGATGTTCTTTTGTATAAGATTTTCAATAATTTGAATATTGTAAACAGTTGGGTGTGTTAATATTACCCGATTACTAATCTTATTGCCAATATTATTGCCAGAATAACTTTGTGCCGATAAAGTGCTACAGAATAATGATAGGGCAAAAATAAAAAGAATATGTTTTTTCATTTTAATTATTTTTTTTAGAACACTAAAATAGTAAAATTTAGATATTGTTATTAATAATAATTCTATAATATTAATTATTATTATTTTTGTTATTGCCAAACTAAGTATTTGTGATTAACATAGGTTAATAAATAGAAATAAAATTATAATTAAGTTTGTGATTATTAAAAAAAAAACATTTCTTTGTACTGTAAAACAAAAATAGTCAGTTATACTAATGTTGTAAGTTATGCAAATAAATAATACAAAGGATAAAATTTTAACTGTAGCTGAAAAATTGTTCGCTCGATTTGGATTTCATAAAACTTCGATGGACGAAATTGCTAAAATGGCAAGAAAAGCAAAAGGTTCTTTATATTATCATTTTGCTAGTAAAGAAGATTTGTTTAAAGAAGTAGTATCTAAAGAAGTAATAGATTTAAAAAGTCACTTATCAATTGTTGTTAATGATTCTGATTTAAAAGCTTCGGAAAAATTAAAAAAATATTTGATTGTAAGGATGTCGATTTTAAATACTGCTTCAAATTATCATGAAACATTAAAAGCCGATTTTTTTGAACATTTTTATTTTATCGATGATTTAAGAAATGAATTAGAAGAATGGGAGAAAACAAATATTAAAAAGATAGTACTGCAAGGTGTTGATAAAGGTGATTTTGGTAATTTTGGTAATATTGATGTTTTGTTAGACGTTTTTATAATGGCAATGAAAGGACTTGAGATACCTTTCTTTTTGCAAAATAAATATGAAAAATATTCTCCTTACTTCGAAAATTTGATGCAGATATTTACTAGAGGATTAGCTGTGTAATTTTTTTGATTTAGATTAATAAAAAAACTTTAATAAACTAATTAATTAAGCGATATGAGTTTGGTAATTAAAGAAATATCGACAAAGAAAGAACTAAACAAATTTATAAAATTTGCCGACAAATTATATTCGCAGAACAAATACTATATACCTGCATTGCATATTGAAGAGTTTAAAACTCTTTCGTATAAGAAAAATACTGCTTTTGAATTTTGTAAAGCAAAATATTGGCTTGCAATTAAAGACAAAAAAATAGTTGGACGAATAGCAGGAATTATAAATTTTAAATACAATGAAAGTCGTAATACAAATTACGCAAGATTCGGATGGTTAGAATTCGAAAAGGATAAGGATGTATTACGGTTGTTATTACAAACTGTTGAAAATTGGGCCAAAGAAGAAAAAATGGATTATATACATGGGCCACTTGGATTTACTTCTTTTGATGCATCGGGAATACTTATAGAGGGTTTTAACGAACTGCCAACTTCTTTCGGACATTATAATTATTCTTATTATCCTGAATTTATCGAAAATAATGGATATAAGAAAGATGTTGACTGGATTGAGTTTCTTGTTAAAATGCCGAAAGAAGTTCCCGGTAAAATAATTAAAGGCTCAGAACTAGTTCAAAAACGATATAATTTGCATCAACTCGAAGTAAAAAAATCAAAAGATATTTCGAAATATGCCGATGAATTATTTAATATTCTTAACGAATCGTATACAGATTTGTATGCTTTTACAGAACTAACAACAAAACAAATAGATAGTCTGAAAAAACATTTCTTATCTTTTATCAATCACAATTATATTTCAATTGTACTCGATAATAAAGATAAACTTATTGCTTTTGGTATATCAATTCCATCAATGTCTAAAGCTTTAAAAAATTCGAAGGGGAAATTATTTCCTTTTGGATATTTTAGAATATGGCAAGCTTTACGTAAGAACGATACAGCCGATTTGTTGCTTCTTGGAGTAAAGCCTGAATATCAAAATAAAGGAGTGCATGCAATTGTTTTCGAAAAAATAGGAAAAACTTTTATAAATAATAAAATTAAATATCTTGAAACAACTCGTGAGCTTGAAAATAATAATAAGATAACGCAATTGTGGTCTAATTACGAATTCAGACAACACAAAAGAGCAAGATGTTATATTAAAAAAATATAGCTATGAATAAATTTAATAAACTGTTGAAAAATACTAATATTAGTAAAGGTTTAATAAAAAAATACAATATTTTGATTCCAAAAATAAAAAGACGAGAGAAAACAATTGTAATTAAACCTAAATTTAAAGATCAGGTTGTTGTAATTACTGGAGCTTCATCAGGAATTGGCAGGGCTTGTGCAATGGAGTTTGCAAATAATGGTGCGAAAATTGTTCTTGCTGCACGCAGGAAAAACGAATTGCAAAAAATTGAAAGAGAACTAAAAAATAGAGGATGCGAAGCAATATCGGTAATAACTGATGTTAAGAATATTGACGATTGTAAAAATTTAATTGATAAAACTGTTGAAAAATATGGAAAAATTGATGTATTAATCAATAATGCAGGCATTTCGATGAGAGCTAATTTTGAAGAGTTGGATTTATCTGTTATAAAAAATTTAATGGATACAAATTTTTACGGTACTGTTTACTGTACTAAATTTGCATTGCCTTATTTATTAAAACAAAAAGGAACTGTTATTGGTATTTCATCAATAACAGGGCTTACACCTTTGCCCGGGAGAACGGGCTACAGCGCTTCGAAACATGCTATGGATGGTTTTTTGAACACTTTACGTTTAGAAAATATGAAGAAAAAGCTTAATGTTTTGATTGTTCATCCCGGATTTACAAGTTCGAATATCAGGAATATGGCACTTGATAAAAACGGTCAGGCTCAAAAAGAAACTCCAAGAGATGAAGAAAAAATGATGTCTTCTGAAAAAGTAGCACAAATTATAGCAAAGGCTACATTGAAACGCGAACGCGATTTAATTTTAACTCCGCAAGGAAAATTAGTAGTTTGGTTACATAGAAATTTTCCGGGAATAACCGACAGGATAATTATACACGAAATGTCAAAAGAAGCAAATTCTCCATTTTAAAACGTGTAAAAATAAACGATTATAATATGGATGTTCATTGCACAAGTAAGGGTAAGTAAAAATTAAACACAAGTATAAATAGTTAACATATAACCAGTTATTAAATTACGAACAAATGAAAAAAAAATCCGAATATATTTTAGTTAATCTACTAGGTTGGAAAATTGCAGGAGAATTTCCAAATATAAAAAGAAGCATTGTTATTTTTGCCCCACATACAAGTTATTGGGATGGTTTTTATGGCAAACTATATTGCATGTATATTGGTGTTAATTATAAATTCCTATCAAAAAAAGAATTTTTTAAATTTCCTTTAAATTTATTTTTTAAAGCTTTTGGCTCTATTCCTGTCTATAAAAATAAAGACTATATAAATCAGATTGTCGAATTATTTAATAATTACAAAGAGTTACATATAGTATTATCCCCCGAAGGGCAGTTGGCGAAAACTACCCATTGGAAAAAAGGATTTTATTATATGGCAAAAAAAGCAAACATCCCAATTGTAGTTGCTTATATAGATTATAAGAAAAAAGAATTAGGTGTAAAAGGTGTAATAACCGAAATAAATGATATAAAACAGACAATGTTTGAAATAAATGAAATGTATAAAGATGTAAATGCTAAATATCCGGGGGAATTTGCTATGGATAGAAGGTTTAAATAAATTTCGTTTCCATAATAATTTGATAAAAAAACAATAAGAAAATATGAAAAAATTTCCTAAGATAACATCTACACAATCGGTTGCGAATTTAATAGAAGAAATGAACGATGTTATGGGCGAAGGTAAAAAAATTCCTGACGAACAAGCCAAAATCGAGCAACTATGGTTTTTGCTCGACGGCGGTCAGGATATTATGTCGCAATTGGTAACCGATGATTTAGATGAGGGGATAATTCAATCTAAATTTGCATCTTCCGACAGCAAATATACGTATGAATTTGTGGAATATATGAACAAATATATAAAAGAAAATTCAACTGATGATGCAACTGATGATGCAAATATTATTTAACCGGTATGCCTTCGGTATATGTAACATTAAATGATTCGTTAATCCGCAGTCAATTTAGCAGTTTATCAATAGCTATTTTATTAGTGGTTTTAATTGTATCACTGATGTTGCGTTCTTTATCAAAAGGAATATATGCCGCAATACCAATTGTAGCTACTATTATTATTTTATTTGGATTTATGGGTCTCGCAAGCATAACATTAGATATAGCAACTGTACTCGTGGCAAGTGTGGCTCTCGGTATGGGTATCGATTATTCAATTCATATAATAACTCATTTTTCCAGAAAATTTGATGAAGTTAAAAATTTAAACGAGGCAATAAAAGATAGTATAATGATTAGTGGCAAGGCTATTATTATAAATGTATTATCGGTAGCTGCAGGCTTTCTTGTATTAACATTTTCGCATATTGTTCCAATACAAAATTTTGGTTTACTTGTTGCATTATCAATGCTTGGAGCAGGAGTTGGAGCATTAACTCTTTTGCCGGTTATTTTAATTCTTGCAAACAGAGCAAAAGGACAGCTATATAGAAGTTTAGATAATGGTTTACAATTCATTAAGAAGTCATCTAATTAGAATCTGTACAGAAAGTCTGTATTTCTAAAAATCAATCAGTGGGATGTTAAAAATCAGACAATTAAGTTTTTGTGTTTTTTCTTAGCTGATTTTATGGATAAACACTAATTAAGAACAAGTATTCTTATGAAGAATATATTATTTAAAATAAAAATTAAATTAAATTAAGATAATGAAAGTAATCGATATAGAACAGATAATAAAGAATAGCGATTCAAAACTTTTGAAAAGCTTTCCGAATTTTGTTATTAAGATTATTGCTAAAATAATTAAACAGAATGAATTAAATAAACTTGTGAATGATTGCTCAGATTATGAAGGTGTTGAGTTTTTAACAAAAGTTGTTGATAACTTAGATATTAAAATAGAAATAGATGGAATAGAAAATCTTCCGGAAAACGGAAAATGTTTTTTTGTTGCTAATCATCCTTTTGGTTTAATAGACGGATTAATAATTACGAGTACTGTTGGTAAAAAATATGGGCGATTGAAAGCTATTGGTAATGACTCATTTATGCATATCCCAAATTTGAAACCAATAATTTCAAATGTTAATGTATTCGGTGTAAATTCAAGAGAATATATTTTAGAATTAGAAAAGATTTTTTCTAGCGATTTCCCTATAACACATTTCCCTTTTGGAATAGTATCAAGAGTGCATAAAGGCAAAATTCGGGATAAATTTTGGAATAAAAGTTTTATAAAAAAGGCTATTTCAAATAAAAGAAATGTTGTTCCTATCAGATTTTATGGAAAAAATTCAAACTTATTTTATGCGATATATATATTCCGACAAATTTTTAGAATAAAGACAAATATAGAGTTAGTGCTTTTGCCTCGTGAATTATTTAGAAAAAAAGGCAAGACAATTAAAGTTAAAATAACTAAACCTATATCTTATAAAGAATTTGACAATAAATTATCATACTATGATTGGGCACAGAAGGTACGTTCAATTGTGTATGATTTATAAAATAGTTAAAAAAATTATTAATATTTAAATTTAGTACAATATGAAAAAATTAAAATTATCAGTATTAGTAAGTGCATTATTTCTAATAGTAGGATTTAATGCAAATACACAAGATGCAAATACTATTTTAAAGAATGTGACAATGTAATGTATTCCCCAAAAGATATGACAGGGAAAACAAAAATTAAATTAATCGATAAAGCAGGAAAAGAAAAAACCAGAGAAGCAAATATTATTCAGAAAGGAACAGATAAACGTATTTTTCGATTTACTGCACCTTCATCGCAAG
>CAZDCZ010000085.1:8023-12578 GCA_964504155.1 uncultured Bacteroidales bacterium
GTTAATAAAACAAATTTTTATCCTGTTTCAGCTGAGTTTTATGATAAAGGAAATAAAAAAATTAAAGAAGGAAAATCTGTTTATGTAAAAATTGGCAATTACTGGAATACACAAGAAATGACTATGACAGATTTAAAGAAAAGGCATACAACTATAATGACTATGTCAGACGTAAAATACGACACTAGTATAAGCGATTACGAATTTACTGTAAGAAAATTAAAACAATAATAGGGTTAACACAGCTTTCGGGGAGTAAATTATTTGATTTTGTTCTTCCATTAAATCTTATAAATTCTCCCTAAAGCTTTAATTTTAATAAATATGAAAAAACAAGTTTCATTAGTATTGTCAAGTGGCGGTGCACGAGGAATAGCACATATTGGAGTTATTGAAGAGCTTGAAAATCAAGGTTTCGAAATAAAATCAATAGCCGGAACATCTATGGGGGCTCTGGTGGGCGGAATGTATGCTACCGGAAAACTTGATGTTTATAAAAAATGGATGTGTTCTTTAGACAAAATGGATGTTTTTAATCTGATTGATTTTACCCTAAGCTTAAATGGCTTAATAAAAGGTGAAAAAATCCTTAGGGAAATGAAGAAGATGATTCCTGACAGAAAAATTGAAGATCTTTCCATTCCATACTCAGCTATTGCAACTGATATTGTTAATGGTAAAGAAGTGGTTTTTGAAAGTGGGAGTTTGTACGATGCCATTAGAGCTTCTATATCTATTCCAACTGTTTTTAAACCGTTTAAAAAAAATGGAATGCAATTGGTTGATGGGGGCGTGCTTAATCCAATACCTATTAATCATATAAAACGACACGATAATGATATATTAATTGTAGTAAATGTTGGTGCGGATAAAACATGGACTCCGTCGCATGTCGAAGAAAGTTTGTCTGAAATTGATAAAAAGCATAATAAATATTTAACAAAAATACACGAAACAATTAATAATATAATTCCAAAAAACAATACCGACAAATTAGGTTATTATAATTTGTTAAATAAAACAACAAGTTTAATGCTTCAAAAGATATCGGAATTTACATTAGAAAAATACAAGCCTGATATTCTTATCGAAATTTCAAAAACTGCTTTTGGTACCTATGACTTTTATAAAGCAAATGAAATAATTGATGTAGGTAAAAATGCTGCAATACAAGCTATTACCAAATTTAATGCAACTAAATAAGATAAAAATAAACTAATTATGAAATATCCATGCACTATCGTACATACAAAGGGATGATTATAACATGGTTGTTCCATCGGAAATTAAAAACTAATATCAGTTTTTGACGACTGTTAAATGAAAGATAATCAGCTATATAGAATTATAAACAGATGAAACAAACAATATCATTAGTTCTTTCAGGAGGAGCTGCAAGAGGAATGGCACATATTGGAGTTATTGAAGAGCTTGAAAAACAAGGCTTTGAAATAAAATCAATTGCAGGAAATTCAATGGGTGCTTTTATTGCCGCAATGTATGCAATGGATAAATTGCAGGAATATAAAAATTGGATTGTAACACTAGATAAAAAGGATGTATTCAAGTTAGTTGATTTTACCATTAGTTCACAAGGTTTTGTGAAAGGCGACAAAGTGTTTAATAAAATGAAAACATTTATTCCGGATGTAAATATAGAAGATTTAAAAATACCTTATGCTGCAGTTGCCACAGATATTACAAATATGAAAGAAGTTGTATTTACAAAAGGTAGTATATATGATGCCGTAAGGGCTTCAGTTGCAATACCCACAATTTTTACACCTGCTAAAAAAGGCAATGATATGTTAGTTGACGGAGGTGTTGTTAATCCTATTCCATTAAATCGTGTTAAGCGAATAAAGGGAGATATTTTAGTTGCTTCTTTTGTAAATGCAAGTGTCCCTTATAATAAGCCGGCGTTAAACAAAGAAGATGAAAAAAGAAAAAACTCTGCTTATAAGCAAAAAGTCAAAGAATTTAAAAATAAACTTCATGAAATAATACCTAAAAATAATCATGAAAAACTAAATTATTTCAAATTGATAAATAAATCTACTTCCATGCTAACACAAAGTTTAGCTGTTATGAATATAGAGAAATATAAACCGGATCTGCTTATAAATATTTCACGTGATTCTTGCGGAATTTTCGATTTCTTTAAAGCTGAAGAAATGATAGAAATAGGCAGACTGACTGCAAAAAATAGTATTAACAATTATAAGACCAAGCTTCTATGATCCAAACAGAAAATAGAATAGCAATAACAGGAGAAAGCATCGAGAATATTTACAAACATCTTTATCGGCATAAAGAATATTTGAACAGGTAAACTCACAAATTATTGGTTTGATAAAAACTAAAATTAAAAATTGACAATTATTATTAAAAGATTAAATATAGCGGGATTTGAAGATAATAAAGACGCTTTTTCTGATTTAGAAGAAAAATTAAGAACAATACCTTGCGATGATTTTATTATGGGGTACCTAGATTTGTGCGGTGCTGTTTATTACGAATCAAAATCATATAAGGCTGCTATAACTATTTAGGGGGAATTTATGAACACTTATTTAACATATCTAATATGCCTGTTATCAGGCTATTTAACAGGGTCGGTACTGTTTGTCTATGTTATTACAAAGCTTGTAAAAGGTGAAGATATCCGAGATTTAGGCAATAATAGGGCATGCTTATCCTTTGTTTTTTAATCTTAAAGGACGACATGCTGCCGGAACATTAATGGGAATATATTTGTTTTTTTATTACTTATGAATTACTTATTGCTTTAATTATTATTCCATTGATAGTTTTTTCTCTGATTAAAAAAGACCATGGTTTTTGGTCGCCTCTCGGAATAATCACTTTTAGCACTGTTGCTTGTTTGTTTTTAAATCACACAACAGATGTGAAAATTGTTGTTTGGGCAACAGGCATTGTCGGATTATATTTTAACAGAATTTTTTTCCTATAAGAGTAAAAACACTATTACAAAAAGATGATGAATAATAACAAAATAAATAGCTAAATATTTACCAAATACAAAAACACAAACAGATGAAACAATCAGTATCATTAGTATTATCTGGTGGAGGGGCAAGAGGAATTGCTCACATTGGAGTAATTGAAGAACTGGAAAAACAAGGTTATGAAATTAAATCTATTTCAGGCACTTCTATGGGTGCTTTGGTTGGTGGCATTTATGCTACTGGAAAAATGCAAGAATATAAAAACTGGATGTACACATTAAACAAATTAGAAGTCTTCAATCTTGTTGATTTTAATATTGGTATCCAAGGACTTGTTAAAGGAGATAGGGTATTTAATAAAATGAAAGAATTTATTCCTGATAGGAATATTGAAGACTTAGAAATACCTTATGCTGCCGTAGCCGCTGATATTATTAATAACAAAGAAGTAGTGTTTACAGAGGGAAGTATTTATAATGCCATTAGAGCATCCGTCGCAATTCCTACAGTATTTACGCCTGTTAAAACAGATGAAGGATTATTGGTAGATGGAGGAATTATAAATAATATCCCTGTTAACCGTGTAAAAAGAACCCCTGATGACATTTTAGTTGTTGTAAATGTTAGTGCACATATTCCTGTTTATAAACCTGAGATAACTAAAAAAGAACGCGACCTTAAAGAGTCAATCTATCAAAAGAAGATAAATGAATTCAGAAATCAGTTGCAAAAAATCAACCCCTTAAATAATGATAAAAAAATTGGTTATTTCGACCTAATTAATAAAACCATTAACCTAATGATTTATCATAATGCCTATTTGTCATTTGAACAACATTCTCCGGATATAATGATTGAGGTGTCTCATAATTCTTGCGGTACTATGGATTTTTACAAAGCCGAAGAAATGGTAGAAATAGGACGATATGCCGCCATAAAAAGTCTTAAAGAGTATAATAAGAAATTGGTATAAAAACTGTAATTTTCAATTAAAAATTACCTCAATAAAGTAAATAGATGAAATATAAAATATCACTAATAAATGCCCTGTTTCTTCTATTAGGGATGGGAGTATTACAGGCACAAAATGTAGAGCCGTCTCATAAAAATTCTACCACAATAAAAATTATAAAAGACATAAATCTTAATATTTATCCAAACTCAACATCTAAAGACACTTCCTTGCTACTTAATTTAGATAATGAAAACACAAAACCGAATAATACAAAGAAAAAAGTATCATTAGTATTATCCGGTGGAGGGGCAAGAGGAATTGCACACATAGGAGTAATTGAAGAACTGGAAAAACAAGGCTATGAAATTGTTTCAATATCAGGAACATCTATGGGATCTCTTGTAGGTGCGGTTTATTCACTCGGGAAAATGGAAGAATTTAAAAACTGGATATACACTATGGATAAATTAGACGTCTTTAAATTTATTGACTTTACACTTAGTTCACAAGGATTAGTGAAGGGGGATAGAGTTTTTAATAAAATAAAAGAATTTATTCCTGATAAAAATATTGAAGACTTAAAAATTAATTATTCAGCCACAGCCACAGATATTACAAATAAGAAAGAAGT
>CAZDCZ010000086.1:0-5787 GCA_964504155.1 uncultured Bacteroidales bacterium
TTGAGAAGAATGAGAACGCTGAGATTTACTGTGCTGAGGTATATTCTAAAGCATTGAAAAGAATAATAAAATTAGTTCATGTTATTTATAAAAATAAAAAGGGTAAAGAAACACCAAAACTATATTTCTCTACAGATTTATCATTGGAGGCTTTAGATATCTTAGATTATTATACTTGCAGGTTTCAGATAGAGTTTTTTTATCGAGATGCAAAACAACATACAGGTCTCAATGATTGCCAAGCAAGAAGTGAAAATAAGTTATACTTTCGCTTTAATTCTGCTTTGACTGGGATAAATATTGCCAAGGTTGAACACTGGTTAAGTTTATCAAAAGTGGAGAGATGTGCATTTTCAATGAATGACATTAAAACAATAAATAACAACATGTTACAGCTACAACGATTTTTTGATAAGTTTGGTATTAACCCACACTCTACTAAAAATCAATTGAAGGCTAAAGAACTTATATACTATGGTACTATTGCCGCTTAATTTTATAACGAAGTATTGTTAATAAATAATGACTATTAGTATAAATAAATATATCCCATTTGTTTGCTATATTTGTTGTAAATATTGATAAATAGAATAAATTTGATTCGTAAATTTGTTATTTATATGGAACTTGATAATATTCATAAAAAGTTAAAAGAAATTATAGGAGATCAAAAAGTAAGTTTTTCTATTCTAGAAGAAGAAATTGATGTTGAGTTACAAATGGAGTTTTTTGATTTTATTAAGAAAGAAAAGCCGAATTTTCGTGAGTTTAATGAGCTATTGAATGTTATAGATACTCTTTTCGATAATGAAGCTAATGATGATGAGAAGAAAAAAATTATAGCCGAATTATCTCAAAGTGCTGAGGTTAAAGCATATCGTACAATTGAAAAATATATCAGCAATAATACAGGAAGTATAATTGAGTGGGCTAAACTTGCAATTCAACAATGTAGAATGAACTTAGAAAGTGAACTTTTAGACGAAAAACAGGTGTTTATTTCTACCGGTTTGGGAGGTAAAAATAATTCGCTAAGGTATTTTGTTGTATTGTATAAAAAAGATAAATCGGAATATGATAAAACTCAAAAAAAAATTGTTAGAAACGAGTTTGAATATTGTTTTAAAAATAACGATTGTGAGATTGAAAAATTAAAATTTAATGACGATTATGTCTCAATGATTGTTTTGATGCCTTTAAAAATAGATCTTAACGATGTATTTGATTGTGCATTATTAGAGATAAATAAAATGGGAAATTTCCTTTCGGAAAATTATATTATTACAAATGTTAAAAAACTAACAAAGAGAGAAATATATAAGGCTATAATGAAAAAGAAAAATTCAGATAACAATTAGTAAGAATAAAGATTGAGCCCACTCCGAAAAGCCGCTAAGCGGTTAACTTTGCAAAAAGACTGAAAGTTATAAATCTGTACGTCAGTTTGTTATAAATTCGATATGCGGCTATAAATTGACAACTTTAGTTTTCGGAGTAGTCTCAAGATTGATATTTGAATTTCGATAATTGAAATTAGAAGTTCAAATAAATTGTAAAAAACATTTAATACAATATAAAATTACTATAAGATGAAACAAATTAATGCTGCAATTCAAGTGCTTCCACGAAGTAAGATTAAAGATACTTACAATATGGTTGATAGTGCTATTGATATTATTAAAAAATCGGGTTTAAAATATAGAGTATGTCCTTTTGAGACTGTTGTTGAGGGTTGTTACGAAGATGTAATGAAACTTGTTAAGGATGTTCAAGATGCGTGTTATTCGCGTGGTGCCGAAGAGATGCTAATGTATATTAAAATACAGAGTTCTAAAGAAAAGGACGTAACAATTGATGATAAAATGCATAAATACGATGAGTAACAAAAAGAAAGGAGCAAATTTAAAATTTGCTCCTTTTTTGGTTTTTGCTAATTATTGCTATTAAGGTCGTCGAAATTTATATCGGAAGTATAAGTCTCAGATTTTATAGCTGAGACCGTTTCAGTAGTTTCTTCGTTTAATTTTGATTCAACATTATCATGTTGTTCGTTTTCTTTATTTGCATTTTTAATATAAGTAATTACTTCCTGAAAATCTTCCGAAAATTTATCGAAATCTTCTTTATAAAGAAAGATTTTATGTTTTTCGAAGAAATGACTCCCATCACGGTTAAATCGTTTCTTACTTTCGGTAATAGTTAAATAGTAATCGTTTTTTCGAGTTGCTTTAACATCTAAAAAGTATGTTCTTTTACCTGCTCTTACTACTTTTGAGAAAATCTCTTCACGTTCTGTTTTCTCAATTCCTTCATTCTTTTCGTATCCGTCCATTTTTAAATATACTTTTATTTGTTAATTTCACATGTCAAAAATAAAAAAATAATTAATAAATACTCGAATTTTGAAATATTATAAAAAGAATAAAAGAATAAATGATTTTGTTTGACTTTTTTATTAAGTTGATGTGTGGAGTAAATTTGTGATTATCAGATATAATTATAGAATAATAGCTTTTTAAATTCGGGTTTCTAGGTACTTTTAAAAAATATTAGACATTTAAACTATGCTTTTATTCTTAGTGTAATATTAGTTTATAGGAAATTTTAAAATAAAACTCGAGCCTTTATTGAGTTCTGAGATAACATCAATCGTAATATTATGATAATCGCATATTTTTTTCGATAGAGCTAAACCTAAACCATAACTGTCTTTTGTCGAACTGAAATTTTTATGTCTTGAGAAAATATGGGGTATTTGATCTTCTTTTATTCCTATTCCTGTATCCGATATTTTTACAATATAATGATGTTTGTTTTTGTATGTTTCAATTTTTATATAACCATTTTCTGTATATCTGATAGAATTATTAATAAAATTATAAAATAGCGTAAATAAAAGATTCTCGTTACCGTAATAGTAAAAATCAGAAGTGTCAAAATCTATTTTTAAATCAAGTTCTTTTGCAGAAATTTTATCTTCAATTTCTTCGCATACATTTTTTAACACTATGTTAATATTCACTTTTTCTGTTAAAATATATTCTCTATTTTCAATTCTCGACATCATTAAAAGTGTTCTAACAAGATTAGTTAATCGACGAAGTGTTTTCTTCGATTCGTAAATTTTAATCATATCGTTTTCCGATAAAGAACTTTCATTAATTATATTCTCGAGCTTGCTTTGTATAATACTTACCGGTGTAAGTAATTCATGCGAGACATTACTTATATAATTTCTTTCATCAATAAAAATCGATTCTATTTTATGCATTAATGAACGAATTGTTTCATCGAGATAAATAAAATCAGAAGTAGAAGTTTTTATAGGAGTATAATTATATGTTGTTGGATGGTTTGTTGTTTTTAGTTTTTTTACAATTTTTTCAAGTGGAAATAATAAATATTGAATAACAGATAAATCTAAAATTATTGTTAATGAAACTATAATTAATAAAAATATTAATGAGAATTGTTTTAAGTTTTGCTCGAAGCGATAAATTGTTGATATACTTTTACCTATTTCAATTAAATAATTGTTTCCGTTCTCTTTTATACTATAACTTAACACACGGTAATCTACAATTTCGTTTTCTATTTCTCGTTGAGAATATTGTATTATATCAATTAGTGTATCGTTACTTATTTGCTCTATCGAAATAAATTCATCTTTTAGTATATTATAACTGCCGTATGATTTTAGTTCGGCATCTATATTTATGTAATTGTTAATTCCCAAACTATCGATTAATAATGTTACTTTATCTAATTTCTGAATTAGTAAATCATCAGTATCGTGCATTGTAATATTACTAACTAACCAAGGGACGATTAATACTATAAAAGAGATTATTATAGCTTTCGATAAGGCATTAAATAATGCTAATTGAGTTTTTAATTTCAGTTTTTTCATTTTATATTTCAAATTTATACCCAACTCCCCGTACTGTTTTAATCCATTGAGTATTATTAAATTTAGAAAGTTTTTTTCGTATATTTTTTATATGTACATCAATGTAATTTGAGTCATAGTCGTCTTCAAAAAAATCGCCCCAAATATGTTCTGTTAGTTGCATTCTATCTAATAATCTATTTTTATTAAGAATAAGATATGAAAGTAGTTTGTATTCTTTTTTTGTTAAGTTAATTGTTTCCCCGTCATACTGTAAATATTTTTTTATTGTGTCGAGCGAGAATTTGTCAAATTTTATTACAGACGATTTGTAATTAAACTTTCTACGAGTAATTGCTTGAATTCTAGATAGTAATTCGAATAGAGAAAAAGGTTTTGGAATATAATCATCAGCTCCTAAGTCGAATCCTTTAATTTTATCTTCAATTTCTCCACGTGCTGTAATTATAATAAAATATGCTTCGGAATTATAATCTTTAGCTTCTTTTATAAGATCTAAGCCATTATAATCGGGTAATCCGATATCGAGTAAAATAAAATCGTAAGGATTTATTGCTATTAACTCCGACGCATCTGTTCCTGTTAAAGCTAAGTCGCAATTATACTCTTCTTTTTCGAGAAATTGTTTAATTTCTGTTGCAAGGTATTTCTCGTCTTCAACAATTAAGATTCTCATTATTTTTTATTAAAATTTAAAAAGTGAGTTAACGATAACATAATGCCTGATTGCTTTTCCCAACCTAAAAATTCATATTTACTGCTCGGAATTCTATATAACCACGAAAATGTAAAATATGTATTATTTAACCCATAGCTAATAGGTAAAAATATGTTAAATCCTTCGTACGAGAATTTATCGTGAGAATACCCATATAGTGAAAGATCTGAAAAAAGTGTTAATTTTTCATCAGTAGCCATATTTTCGTATATCCAAGAATCGGTGCCGAACGTTAAAGATACAGTTGGATTTATTAAACAAATATCATTCTTAAAGAAAATATGTTTAAGCTGAATAGAATGCGATAAACTAAAATCGAAAAATAAATTATTTGTTTCTCCAAACATCGATGTTAAATTTCCCGAGAAATAAAACTTATCTATCTCATATCCAAGCATTAAATTTAACGAGTGTTTGTAATCTAATCCCATAAGTAATGAATCGCCTGAGAATTTGTGCATACCATAACTCATATCTATATCGAAGCCATTGGCAAAATATTTTTGATATCCTGCTTGAAGCGTATATTCATTTGTTTTTATAGAATCGTTAAAATAGTTCGAATAGGAACATCCTGCATATATTCCCGATTTATGTATGTATGAAATGTTAGAAAAAAGTGTTGGAATTTTTTCTGTAACTCCGGTTAAATACTCAAGATTATTATTTGTATAGCTAATATTAAATATGGTCGAACTGAAATTTTCATTTTCTTGCGCAGTATAATTGTTAATTGTGTCTTTTTTATTTTGACTGATTGATGCTAATGGGAAAAGTATTAGAAATATAGAAAGTTTAAGGATCGTTGTTGTAGTTTTCATATATATAATGATTTTAAGAATAATTATAATAAAATTCCTTCAATTTAGGATTTTTAAAAAATATTTATACTAAAATAATAAATAATCCCTAAGTTATTTTACTTAGGGATTATTATATTTATTTATCTACCACTGCCTTTTCTTTTCGATACAGCACCTCTATTGCTTTTAGCCATCTGTTTTGCATTTTGCTTTTGCATTTTAGATTGCTGTTTTTGTACTTTTTTAATTTGCTTTTGATTTTTCTGATTTTTAGGAACAGATTTTACCTGTGCTTTAGTTTGTTCTTTCGCTTGCGCTTTGGTTTGTTTTTGTTCTTTAAGTTGAGTCTTAGTTTG
>CAZDCZ010000086.1:5887-12063 GCA_964504155.1 uncultured Bacteroidales bacterium
GGTTTGTTTTTGTTCTTTAAGTTGAGTCTTAGTTTGCTCTTTTACTTGCTCTTTAGTTTGCTTTTGTTCTTTAAGTTGAGTTTTAGTTTGTTCTTTAAGTTCAGTCTTTTGCTGTACTTGAGCGAATCCCGAAAATGAAATTGTTAGGATTGCAATAAATGTTAATGTTTTTTTTAAGTTCATGATTCCTCCTGATATTTTAGTTAATAATGAAATAAGTATTAATTTCTGTAAGCAAATATATAGTGCTAAAATGAAGCTAAAATGAAGAAAAATAATTTGCCAATTCCTTAATTTATTAGCGATTTAAAGAATAAACTATAATTTTTTTGAATTCTTATAGAAAAGTTATTGTTGAAAATTTACAATTTACTGTTATTAGGATAATTTATAGAAAATCAGCATTTCTGATTGATTTATTTAATGCCTGATATGCAAATTTCGTTTATTCTTGTTTTTGGGAATAAATTCAAATTTCGAATTGTTTTTTTTTGATAAAAAAGAAAACAAAATCTAACACTAGTTTTAAAAAAATCGTTTACTTTGCAATCTGAAAATATTTAAAGTCTAAATTATTAAAATAGGAGTTCTTTAAAAGATGATTAGTAGAAGATTGCTTAGAATAAAGGTGCTTCAGATTTTATATTCGTATATTAAATCGGAAGAGAAATCTATAGAAAAGTCAGAAAAAGATTTATTTAATAGCATAAAGAAAACCTATGACCTTTACCATTACTTAATCGTTCTTATTGTAGATATTGCACAATATGCAAATGAAAGAATTGAAATTGGCAAACAAAAACGCCGCCCTACCCAAGATGATTTAAATCCAAACACAAAATTTGTCGACAATAAACTTATTAAGCTTTTAGAGAATAATATTAGTCTTAATAGTTATATTAATAATAATTCCATTGCTTGGACAGATAATCCTGAATTAATAAAAGAATTATATATTGAAATATGCGAATCTGACTTATATAAAGAATATATGAGTTCTGAGAACACTTCGTTTAAAGATGATAGGAAATTAATAATTAAGATATTCTCGAATATTATACTTCCTAACGAATCTCTTCATCAAATTATTGAAGAGAAAAGTATTTATTGGAACGATGATGCTGAATTAGTGGTGCCTATGATAATTAAAACACTAAAAAAGTTTGATGTAAAGGATGATGAGTATAATAAATTAATGCCACTGTTTAAAGATCAAGAAGATAAAGATTTTGTAAAAATATTATTTCGTAAATCAATTATTAATTACGACGACCATGAAAAATTAATCGAAGAATATATTAAAAATTGGGAGATAGATAGAGTTGCTGTTATCGATAATCTAATTCTTGTTATTGCAATTACCGAAATGATAGAATTTAATACTATTCCTGTTAAAGTTACTATGGATGAGTATATCGATATATCAAAGTATTACAGTACCGAGAAAAGTAAAATATTTATTAATGGTATTCTCGATAAAATTGTTGTGCGACTGAAAGATGATAAAAGAATAAATAAACAGGGACGAGGTTTAATAGGCGAGATATAGTATAATTATTTTGATATAGCAAAAAAAATATTTTAATTTGTAAAATTATATAGTATTAGAAAATATATGATACAAAAAATTGTCAGAATTAGTATTAGTATAATTGCAATAATATCTTTTTATACATGTACATATAATAATAAAAATTATAATATCGTTGAAGAAAATAAAAATACGATTGTTGAATTTGATACTCTTTATCACAATTTTGGTGCAATTTTTGAGGGCGAAAGTGTTGCTTACTCATATAAATTTAAAAATATTGGTAGTTCCGATTTAATAATTAAAGATGCAATATCAAGTTGCGGGTGTACTGTGCCAAATTATCCGAAGAAACCTATTAAACCTGGCGAATGTGGGGAGATTGAAGTAATATTCGATAGTGCAGGACGATATGGAAATCAATATAAATCGGTTATATTAAAATTAAATACTCTTTATGGCGAGAAGACTTTGTCGTTTAAAGTAAATATTATAAATAAATAACTTAAAAATAGAAAAAATGAACAATTTAATGAACATTATTTTAATGGCTCAGCAACCACACGGAGAGCAAAATCCATTAATGAGCTTTTTACCATTATTATTAATCATCGTTGTATTTTATTTCTTTATGATTCGTCCTCAAATGAAAAAACAAAAAGATTTGAAAAATTATAGAGATGCATTGAAAAAAGGTGATAAAATAATTACAACAGGTGGAATTTACGGAAAAGTTCTTGGTATTTCAGATAATACTATTTTAGTAGAAGTTGACGATAATGTAAAAATGAAAATCGACAAAAATGCTATTTTAAAAGAAGCTGCTGATATTGAACAAAAAAAATAATTAGTATTTTTCTTTTAAAAGATTTTAATTTTTTAATTTTAGAGAATTAAAGAATAAAGACACTTTTAGATTGTTTCTAAAAGTGTCTTAGTATAATTAAAATTTAATATTTTGACTATTAGAGACATAATTGATAAGATTAAATTTTTTTTTGTTAAAAAAAAACTATTGTTTAACAAAAATTTTGTTGTTTTTCTTATTTTTGTTTTTATATCAACAGTTTTTTGGTTGTTGAAACAGCTAGAACAAGAGTATATTGCAGACATTTCTTGTCCTGTGCATTTTACAAATATTCCGAAGAATAAAATTGTTGTAAGTGATTTACCATCTAAGCTAATTTTAAAAGTTAAATCGCGTGGATATCAATTGCTGGAATATAAAATTACTAACTCATTATTGCCTTTTAAAATTAATATTAATTCCTTATCGTTAAGAATAGCTGAAAATAATAAATCGTATAATTTTTTCGTATTAACATCTTCAATAAAAGATAATATGGAAAAACAATTCGATTCAAAAACTGAGATAATTTCAATTTTCCCCGATACTATATTTTTTAAGTTCGATAATCGTATAACAAAAAAAGTTCCTGTAAATGTTAACTTTAATGTGAATTTTAAAAAGCAATATTTCCAAAAAGAAAAAACAGAAATTATTCCTGATAGCATTTCTATTTCAGGGGCAGAAAGTATTATTGATACTATTAACAAAGTTATTACACGAAAAAATGAATATTTCGATGTAGATAATTCAATTAAAGATAATATTGAATTAGTGAATATTAAGAATGTAAGGTTCTCGCAAGACAAAGTTGTTTTTTTGCTTAGTGTAGAAGAATATACCGAATATAATATAAAAATACCCATAAGAGTTATTAATAAACCGGATTCAGTTGTACTACGAACTTTCCCAAATGAAATTACTATTAGTTTCTTAGTTGGATTTAGCAATTACGATAAAATTATAAAACCATTATTTGATGTTATAGTTGATTATAGTGAGATATCTGAAAAGACAAAATTAAAAGTCCAATTAATGAAATGTCCTGATTATATTAAATTGGTACGTGTTAAACCCGAATTTCTCGAATACATAATAGAAAAATAGAGATGTTAAAAATTGGAATTACCGGTGGTATAGGAAGTGGTAAAACTACAGTATGTAAGGTTTTTAGTATTTTAGGAGTGCCTGTTTTTTATTCAGATATCGAAGCAAAAATGATTATAGATTTTAATGCATTGGTACGTAGTAAATTAATAAATAAATTTGGCGACGATATTTATAATAGTAGAGGTGTTAATAGACCAAAACTAGCTTTAAAAATATTTTCAGATAACAAGGCGCTTGAATTTGTAAATTCAGTTGTTCATCCGGAAATTAGAAAGCAGTTCTACGAATTTTGCGGTAAACACAGTAATGCAAAATATGTAATTGAGGAAGCTGCTATATTATTTGAAAGTGGAGTATACAAAGATCTCGATTATGTTATATCTGTAATTGCCGATGAGAATACGCGTATTTCTAGAGTTTTAGAACGAGATAATACAGATGTAGAATCGATTAAAAATAGAATTAATTCGCAGTTCGACGATTCTATACGACAAAAAATGTCGGATGAAATAATAATTAACGATAACGATGTTATGTTGTTGCCTCAAATTATTAAAATACATAGAAAATTAAATAAATAAAAATTATAAAACTATATGGCAAAATTTGGTAAGTGGATAGCAGGAGGATTAGGTTGGGCATTTTTAGGACCTATAGGTGGAATTTTGGGCTTTGCTTTAGGATCGTTGTTTGAACTTCCCGACAGCAAATTAAATACGGAAAGTTCTTCTACAACAACCGGTAGCTTTGTTGTGAGTTTATTAGTGCTTGTTGCTGCTGTAATGAAAGCCGATGGAAAGATAATGAAATCGGAGTTAGATTATGTTAAAACGTATTTAAAGAAAAATTTTGGCGAAGAATCGGCAAACGAAGCAATAAAATTATTACGCGATATATTAAAGCAAGATATTCCCATTCGAGAAGTTAGTATTCAAATAAAGAAAAATCTCGATTATTCATCTCGATTACAATTATTACATTTATTATTCGGAATTTCTCAATCCGATGGAAGAGTCGATACATCAGAGTTACGTGCTATTGAACAAATAGCTGCTTATTTGGGTATCTCGATAAAAGATATACAATCGATTAAATCAATGTTTGTTGATGATGTTGAGAGTGCCTATAAAATTTTAGAAATAGATTCTTCGGTGTCTAACGACGAAGTAAAAAAAGCATATCGTAAAATGGCAATGAAATATCACCCCGATAAACTTAACCATTTAGGCGAAGAATTTAAAAATTCTGCTAAAGAAAAATTTCAGAAAGTAGGAGATGCATATAATAAAATTAAAAAACAACGAAATATGTAATTGCGTAATATTAAACAAATAAAAAAGATGTTGTCAAAAAAAATAAAGTTTAAAGCTATTTATGTCATATTGAACTTGTCGAAATATTTCGTTTTTAAACTAATAGATTAACTTCGTTGAGCTCGTTTCTCTCGGTTCTTCGACTTTGCTCTGGATGACAATAATCCGACCTTTTTGGACAGCATTTTTTCTAGTAAAAATTAATATTTGTACTTAAATTTATATAGAATACGGTAGTTATATAAGGCATAAAATACTTTTGCTTTTTCAACTAAATTGTTTTTGTCGTAAAAGTATTCTTTTGTTGAATATTTTGTTGGATCATCGTCATACCACTGTTCTTCAATTAAATAATCGGCAGAATTATATTTATAAATATTATTAACATAAACATTACCTTTGGGTTGTTCTTTTAATACTTTAATTAATCTATTTTTAGTGTCGTATTTATATGTTTCAGTCGAAATAAAATTATTAAGAGCGAATTCTGTTTTCGAAACTATTTTATTTTTCTCGTTAAAAGAATAAATAAATCTTTTCTCAATTTTATTTTGAGAATTATACTCAATTGTTTCAATAATATTTTTGTTACTATCAAATTTGTTAATTTGTTTTCCTATTATGTTGTTATTACTGTCGAAAACAGTAATAGTACATAAATCATTATTATATACCAATTTTCTAGTTTGCTCAACATCATAAGTTTTATTGTACTTAATTATTTCAGATAACTTCCCATCTTTAGAATACGAATATGCTATTATGTTATATTCGCTTCCATTAAAACGTTCCTCACGAATTTTATTGTTGTTATCATCGTAAGTAATATTTTGTTTAAAAAGCATCTTGTTTAGTGAAGTTTTAAAGTTCTTATATTCAATAGTATTTTCTTTATTGTCGTATTTGTATTTTATTTCTTGGGAAAGATCTCCTGAACGAAAATAATTTTCTTCAATAATATTTCCTTTGTTGTCAAACGATTTTTGAAAATTTTTATATCCTTCTTTATTTAGCTTGCCATTTTTTTTATATTTATAATTCCATTGTATTTGAGCTTTTACATTATTCTTAATAATGCTCTCTTTCCATTTTTCCATTCCTGGATTTTGGGAATATCCAATACTTATAAATATTATAAAAATAAGTAATAGAGAAACTAGATTCTTCATGTTAGTTAATTTCATTAATGCAAGAAATTAAAAATATAAAATATATATAAAAATACAAATAATATCATGGGTAAATACAAAAAATGTGCAAAAAGATACGAATTAGGAAAATAATATTGATATATAAAAATAAAATCTATAATTTTAAATTTTGAGTCCATTCCGAAAAGTCTTCATATTACAAATGTATTAAAAATAAAATATGA
>CAZDCZ010000087.1:0-11883 GCA_964504155.1 uncultured Bacteroidales bacterium
TATTATTATCACAAATTATAATTCATTACATATTACGCAGTTTTAGGAGAAGCTCCGCTCGGGATGACAACTAAAAGCAACATTTGGATTCTGATTGGTATGACAGCCAAAAAATTGATGTTTCGGAAATACACTCGGTATAACAATAATAAATTAACCCAATTAATAATTAAAGTTTATCTTTCCATTTCCCACACTTCAAGGTCGCGAATATCTTTACCATCGATAATAAATCGAACGGCAGTACGCACCTGATGTAATCCACTTTTCCCGGATCCCCCCGGGTTAATATGCAATAAATTTAACTCCTTGTCATTCATCACTTTAAGTATGTGCGAATGGCCGCTTATAAATATGTTGGGAGGATTATTCTTTATTCGCTCTCGTACCATTACATCGTATCGTTTTGGATACCCTCCGATATGAGTTATCCATACATCCAAATCTTCGCATTTAAATCTCTCGTCTTTTTTATAAACGCTTCTTACTTCTGTACCATCAATATTGCCATAAACAGCTCTTAATTTTGCTATCTCTGACAATTTATCGGCAATAGCTATATTTCCAATATCGCCGGCATGCCATATCTCATCGCAATCTTTAAAAAATTCTAATATCTTATCATCAATATACCCATGTGTGTCGGAAAGTAAGCCTATTTTTTTCATTTTTTGTAATTTACTAAATAACTAGTTGTTTAACTTAATCATGGAATTTATCTTACAGTAAACATCTCAAGGATTGCCTGTAATAATAATTTAACTATTTTTGCATTAATAAAACAAAGATATATGCATTTATTTTATACACCAGATATAAACGAAAAAATTTATTCTCTTAACGAGGAAGAATCGAAACATTGCATGCGAGTATTGCGTTTGCAAAAAGACGACAAAATAAATTTAATCGACGGAAAAGGCGGTCTATATACTGCAAGAATAATTGACACAAATCCTAAAAAATGTATTCTCGAAGTACTCGACTATAAACAAGAATATGGGAAAAGAGATTTTTATTTACATATTGCTATTGCTCCAACAAAAAATATTAGTCGGTTTGAATGGTTTCTCGAGAAAGCAACAGAAATTGGAATAGACGAAATTACTCCTCTCCTTTGCGAACATTCCGAAAGAAAAATTATTAAACCCAATCGATTAAATAAAGTAATTACTGCTGCCGTAAAACAATCGTTAAAAGCATATCACCCTAAATTAAATGTATTAACAAAATTTTCCGATTTTATTTCGGCTAATAATAAAGGTGAAAAATATATTGCTCACTGCGAAGAAAACGAGAAACGCAATTTGAAAGATATTTGCAAATCTAAAACAGATATCGTAATTCTTATCGGACCGGAAGGCGATTTTAGTCCTAAAGAAATAAAACAAGCACAAGAAAACAACTTTACTGAAATTAGCCTTGGCAACAGCCGATTAAGGACAGAAACTGCCGGAATAGTGGCTTGCCATACTATTAATATAATAAACGATTAATTATTACAGTATTATAACGAACATCACCTATAAAATATAAGATATTATTTTTTGCATCAACAAATTTTTACAAAAAATAATATGCCAAAATAACTACAATAATTAGTGATGGCACCATATTAATAATCTTTAATTGTTTTATCTCTAACACATTAATACCAAGCCCTATAAGTATAACACCACCAACAGCAGTAAGTTCGTTAATAATTACTATAGAAAAAAAATTGCTTAAGTAAGCCGCAAATAATGTTATGCCTCCCTGAAATATTAACAATGGTATTATAGAAAACGCAACTCCAACACCCAATGCCGACGATAATGCTATTGCCGAGACTCCATCCATTAACGATTTTGCCAATAATAAATCAGGTTTACCATGCAAACCTTCTTCAATAGCTCCAAGAATAGTCATCGACCCCATACAATAAAGCAAAAAGGCAGTAATTAACCCTTCTGAGAACTTCTCGTTTTTTGTCTTAATCTTTTTCTTTATAAAATCGCCAAACTTATTAATTTGTTTATCGAGCTTTAAAAACTCACCTAAAATACTTCCTAAAACAAGACTAAAAATTACAATTAGAAAATTTTCACTTTTCATTGCCATCGAAAATCCAAGATACAAAGTAAATAATCCGATAACTTGAAAAGTGATTTTAACATATCGCTTAGGCAATAACGATTTAAAAAACAAACCAACAAAACTACCTATTAAAATTGCCCCTATATTTACAAAAGTTCCAAACATAATTAGCATTTTAATAATTAATATTTTCTTCTAAGCAATCTTAATTTAACATTTCCATAATTTTTTCCAAATCAAGTTTAGCAACAGCTTGTTCGGTGCTGATAAAAGTTTCGGCAAGTTTAGTTTTTCGTTCTTTAAGTTTTTGTATTTTTTCTTCAATACTATTGGTAGTAATAAACCTATAAACCATAACCTTTCCATCGCGACCAATTCTATGAGCTCTGTTAATTGCTTGTTCTTCGACAGCCGGATTCCACCATGGATCGATAATAAAAACATAATCGGCCGCAGTTAAATTAAGTCCCACACCTCCTGCTTTTATCTGTATTAGAAACACATTATTAGAATCTTTATCTTGAAAATTCTTTATCTCGGCTTCTCTATCGCGTGTTTTACCGGTAATAACAGAATATTTTGTCGATTCTTGATTTAAATACTTAGCTATTAAATTCAGATGTTTTACATATGCCGAAAAAATTAACACTTTATTATTTTCTGCAATAATATTATCAATATATCGAGTAATTTCGTCGAACTTTCCTGAGTCGAGCAAGCTATTCTCGTCTAACAATTTAGGATGATTAGATATTTGACGTAATCGTGTTAATCCTTCGATAGCTAATAATGTAGGTTTCCCATTATTCGTTTCTATTTTCTCGAGTATTGAATTACGAATCACCGATTTTTCTTTGTCATATAGCTTTTTCTGTTCAGTGTTCATATCGCAATACACAATCTGTTCTATTTTTGGAGGAAGTTCAGGTGCAACTTGTTTTTTTGTTCTTCGTAAGATAAAAGGATTAATTATTTTCTTTAATTTTTCTGCTTTTTCTTCATCCTTATTCTTCTCTATTGCAGTAACAAATTCCTTTTTAAAGAAATTTAGATTTCCCATAATCCCTTTATTAAGGAAATTTATCTGTGCCCATAAATCTGTTAATGAATTTTCTATAGGTGTTCCGGTAAGAACCAATTTATTTTCCGAATTTAGTTGAGTTACAGCATTATATATTTTCGAACTCGAGTTTTTTATATATTGACTTTCGTCGAGTATAACATAGAAAAACTTATATTTAGCAAGCTCTTCTATATCGTTCCGAACAACGCCATAGCTTGTAAGTATTATATCATACTCATCAATATTTTTTAATACATTTTTTCTTTCACTTCCCTGATACTTAGCATATTGCAAATCGGGAGCAAATTTTTTTATTTCGTTTACCCAGTTATGAATAAGCGATACAGGCATTACAATTAGCGAAACAGGAGTACTATAATTATCTTCATTGCTACTTCCAAACATACTAAGCTGCGTAACTGTTTTTATAGTATTGTCAAGCAATTCTTTTTTATATCTATTTTTCGAACTAAGCAATATCGATAGTGTTTGCAGAGTTTTCCCCAGCCCCATATCGTCGGCCAAACAACCGCCAAAACCATTTTCTTGCAATACACGCATCCATTTATATCCATCGACTTGATATGAACGTAACTCAGCATTTAGTCCTTCAGGAATAGTAAAATCAATATCGTTTACATTCTCCGATAACTTAATATTTTTAGTAATTACTTTTTCGGTATCAATATCTTCCAGCAATTTATAATGATGCTTATCGAAATGTAATGATTCATTTTCTATAGCTCCGAAAATAAAAACATCTTTATATCGAGCAAACCACTCTTCGGGAAGTATTGCAACTTCGTTATTTGGTAAAACAAACTCTCGTATATTTTTTAGTATGTTTTTTTTAAATACAATAAAAGGAAATTTGAACTTTCCAATAACAACCTCAATATATAAGTCGAACCAATCGTTCTCTTCTTTTATTTTTTTTGTAATATAAATTTTCTCATACGAATATTTATTCTGAAATTTCTTTTGTTCAACTTTTATCTCATTCTCCTTTAAATTTTTCTCATTACATTTTAGCCACTCTATTAAATAATAAATATTAATATTACTACTTTCAGTAATACAATTTGGTAAGAAGTACGATTCGTGAATTTTTTTTAATTCAAATTGATTTAAAATACTAATAATAGCATCTTCCCATACTACATCCCTATCTATCAGGTTAAAAACAAATTCATTATTTTCATTTATAAATTTTACCGACCTGTTAATACCTTTATTCGAGAAGAATTTTACCGAATTATTATACATAAATTGCAAAACAAAAACAGCATCTCCACTCAAGTTATTCTCTAAAGAAAGTATTGCTTTTTTCGAAATAATTTCTCTGTTAATGGTAAAGCCTTTTTCTCGCACCTTATGTTTCCGAATACTATTTAAAGCAAAACTCTCGAACCAGACTTTTTCAGATGATAATGGAACATTAATACAATCTTTTTTTAGGAAGGGTAATAATTTCTTTCCACTAATTTTTTCGAAAAAGTACAAATTATTTTCCAAAATCACTCTACATGGTTCATTTACAAGAAAATAAGCTGCTTTGTCTAACAAACTAATTTCATTATTATTATGTCTAATAGCTAAAAAATATTCTGTACCTGTACTCTTTCTCGAGATATTAAATACAACTTCTGCCTTATCGCCAATTACATTTATTTTATCGTCTTTATTTATAAATTTATGTTGATTTTTAAAATAAATTCCAATAGTCGATTTTTTTAAAACGTCTAAAATTTTAAGAATTCTTTTCTCGATAAATGGTCTTATGTGAATCGCAGCATATTCTTTATCTAAAGTACTTATAAAATCTATTACAGATTGCTTTTTCTTTTTGCAAAATATTTTATGTAATGATTGAGCATCGTATTCAAGAATAATATTGCATATTTTATTTACTTCATCAGAAAAAGAATTCTTATACTTATCGAAATTTAATTTTGTAATTTTTACTTCAATATTATAGTACCCAAAATCTTTTTTCTTTATAATAAAAAAAGCATCTATTTTATATCCTAATAATTTATCGTGTTGTATTCCCAGAATTAATTCTCTATCAATCATTTCTAATATTTATACTAAGTTTTGTCAATAATATTGCTTATAGTATCATTGTTTTATAATCTTTTAATATTTTTGTTAACAAAAATATTAAAGTTATTTGGCATACTTACTAATTTTCAAATATAATTAATAATAATACTAAAAAAACATCACAAGACCCAAATATTTAATATATAGCAAATTGCAACTTGTTGTTTTTTAAACATTGTAATATTTTTGCAATTAAGTATTCAAAATTATATATTGAAGAATTTTTAAAAATAAAATATTTATTAAACAATATCATTAAACTAAAAATAATCATGCGAGTACAAAGAAAAGTTAAACCAGTAGATGTTGTTACCCAACAATCAGAAGTGGATTTAAGCTTAATTGACCCAATAATACAAAAATATAAAAATAAAAAAGGTAATTTAATACCAATATTACAAGGAACTCAAGAAATATTTGGTTATTTACCTGAGTCTGCATTTTATAAAATATCGGAAGAAACCGGATTAAATCTAAGCGAATTATATGGTGTAGCTACCTTCTACACTCAATTTCGTTTACATCCGGTAGGCAAACACATAATAAAAATTTGTCACGGCACAGCATGTCATGTGCAAAATGCCGATTCTATTTCTTATGCATTAGAAGATTTTCTTAAAATAAAAGATGGACAAACTACCGACGACAATATGTTTACTCTAGAATCGGTTGCATGTTTAGGCTGCTGTTCTTTAGCTCCTGTAATTATGGTTGGAGATAAAACATATGGTAAATTAGATGGTAAAAAAGCCATTAAGATTATCAGAGACATTAAGAAACAGGAAAATACGCAAATTTCTAATTAATACTTTTTGCAATTCAAATCGAATAATAAAATTAATACCATGCTAAAACAAAGTTTATAATATTTTTAGTACGGTTATAAATCAAACTACTAATGAAAAAAACGAAAATTCTTGTTGGAATGGCAAGTTGTGGTATAGCTGCCGGAGCAAACAAAGTTTACGATAAACTAAAAAACATTATTGATTCAGAAAATCTTGATGTTGAATTAAAACAAACCGGATGTATAGGAATGTGCTATAGAGAACCATTAGTTGAAATAATTGACAATAATGGTTCGTTTTTATATGGTGAAATAGATGAAAAAAAAGCCGCAGAAATAATAGAAAAACACATAAAAAATAACGAGTTAATAAAAAAAAATATTGTAAAATCTGATAAGTTTGAATCAGAAGACGACACTTTTTGGAAAGGGCAAATAAAAATAGCTCAACGAAATTGCGGAATAATCGATCCCGAAGATATTAACGAATACGAACAATACGATGGTTATAAAGCAATAAAAACTGTTATTAATAACAAAATAGAACCACAAGAAGTAATAAAAACTGTTCTAGCTTCGGGTATTCGTGGACGAGGTGGCGGAGGTTTTCCTACCGGAATGAAATGGCAATTTGCTCATGACAATAAATCGTCGGAGAAATATATTATTTGTAATGCCGATGAAGGAGATCCTGGAGCATTTATGGATCGTTCATTACTCGAAGGTGATCCTCACGCAATAATTGAAGGACTTATTATTGGAGCATATTCAATTGAAGCAAATCATGGTATAATATACTGTCGTGCCGAATATCCATTAGCAATAAAAAGATTAAACATAGCTATCGAACAAGCAAAAGAAAAAGGATATCTTGGAAAAAATATTTTTGAAAAAAAAGGATTTAATTTTGAACTATCGGTTAAACAAGGTGCCGGAGCGTTTGTTTGTGGAGAGGAAACTGCCCTTATTGCTTCTATCGAAGGACAAAGAGGAATGCCAAGAAAACGTCCTCCTTTTCCTGCCGAATCAGGAGTATGGCAAGAACCAACAAATATTAATAATGTAGAAACATTAGCAAATATTCCTCAAATAATTTTAAACGGAGCAAGTTTTTTTAATCAGTACGGAACCGAAAAAAGTAAAGGCACAAAAGTATTCGCCTTAACCGGAAAAATTAAGCATGGAGGTTCAATTGAAGTCCCAATGGGAATAAGTATAAATGATATTATTTTTAAACTTGGCGGAGGAATACAAAACAATAAGAAATTTAAAGCTGTACAATTAGGAGGACCATCAGGAGGAACTATCCCTGCATCATTAGCCGATACTATTGTAGATTACGACTCGGTAAATGCTACCGGAGCCATTATGGGCTCGGGAGGTATGGTTGTTATGGACGAAACTACCTGTATGGTAGATATGGCTAGGTTCTTTCTCGATTTTACCAGAAAAGAATCATGCGGAAAATGTACTTTCTGTCGAATAGGAACAAAAAGAATGCTTGAAATACTTACTCGCATTACCGAAGGTGAAGGAAAAGAAGGCGATATTGAAAAACTAGAAGAATTAGCATATCAAATAAAAGATAATTCGTTATGTGGTTTAGGGCAAACTGCCCCAAACCCTGTATTAACTACAATAAAATATTTCAGAAACGAATACGAAGCTCATATTAGAGATAAACATTGCCCTGCATTAAATTGCAAAAAACTTGTTACTTATGAAGTTGACACTGAGAAATGCACAGGATGTACTGTTTGTGCAGTAAACTGTCCGGTAAACGCTATTAGTGGAGAACGCAAAAAAGTACATTTTATTAATCAAGATCAATGTATAAAATGTGGTGTATGCTTTAGCAAGTGTAACTTTGGGGCAATTAAATTATCTTAATTATAGTATTTGTAAAGAAATATCAAATAAAATTCAGCGAAAATGAGCGAAAAAATAAATATACTACTTAATGGAAAAAAAGTAACAGGCAATAAAGGAGAAACAATACTAGCCCTTGCCAAAAGAAATAATATAGAAATTCCAACTTTGTGCAACGATCCTCGATTAAAACCTTTCTCTTCGTGCTTTGTGTGCGTTGTCGAAGTAAAAGGAATGAGAGGAATGCAACCTTCATGCTCTACGTTTATTCGCGAAGGGATGGAAATAGAAACTGAAAATACAAAAGTTAAGAAATCGCGAAAAACAGCTCTCGATTTATTAGTAAGTAATCATTATGCCGATTGTTCAGCTCCATGTAAACAAACATGTCCGGCCGGAGTCGATGTTCAAGGATATATTTCGCTAATAGAAAAGAAGAAATATAGCGAAGCCATAGCACTTATAAAACAAGATAATCCTTTACCAGCCATTTGTGGAAGAGTATGTGTTCGTCCTTGCGAATTAGCATGTAGAAGAAATAATTTAGACGAAGGAAATGCTGTTGGTATTGATTATATGAAACGATTTGCTGCTGATTTCGATTTACAATCAGAAAATAGGTATATTCCCGAAGTAGAAGCATCAACAGGAAAAAAAGTTGCAATTATAGGTGCAGGTCCCGGAGGTCTATCTTCGGCATATTTTCTTCAACAAAAGGGTCATCAATGCGATATTTTCGAAGGAAATCCCCATGCTGGTGGCTGGTTGCGTTATGGAATACCCGAATACAGGTTACCAAACGATATTCTCGACCTAGAAGTTAAGTCTATTACCGAATTAGGAACTAATATTTTTTACAACAAAAAATTGGGCGACAATATTAGTTATAAACAATTAAAGAAAAAATATGATTCTGTTATACTTACTGTTGGTTCTCAACGAGGAACATTAATTGGTTGCGAAGGCGATGATGCTGAAAATGTATATTCCGGGATCGATTTTCTTAGAAATATGGAAATGACGGGTCAAAAAGCCGATTTCTCAGGCAAAACAATAGCTGTTGTTGGTGGAGGAAATACTGCAATGGATTGCTGCCGAACATCCTTACGTTGTGGTGCCGAAAAAGTATATGTCATTTATCGTAGAACCGAGAAAGAAATGCCTGCTAACCCTATAGAAATTCACGAATCGAAACTCGAGGGTGTTGAGTATTTATTTCTAACAAATCCATCGAAAGTAAATAAAACCAAAGATGGAAAATTAAAATCTATTACCTGTCTTAAAATGGAACTCGGCGAACCTGATGCTTCAGGAAGAAGACGTCCTATTCCTATTGAAGGATCGGAATTCGATATTGAACTTGATTACGCCTTAGCTGCTATTGGACAAAAAACCGATATTAATTTTATCGATGATATAAATAAATACTCGAAAGACGAAGAATTAAAACTTAACCGTTGGGGAAATATCGATGCAGATGAACAAACTCTACAAACAGGGATAAAATCGATTTTTGCAGCAGGAGACGGAGTTACCGGACCAGCGACAATTATTGAAGCTATAGCTCAAGCAAAAATAGCAAGTCGATCTTGTCATCAATATCTTAGCAAACAGGCTATTGAACCTGAACCGTTTGAATTCTTAAGTAAAAAAGATAACTTCAAAAAAATATCTCATAAAGATTTCGAAGACAAATACGATAAACAAATGAGAGAAGAAATGCCTACTCTCGACCCAAAAGACAGAATTAATTTTAAAGAGGTAGAATTAGGATATGCAAACGAAGATATTGCTCTAAACGAAACATTGAGATGTATGGAATGCGGCTGTACTGAATATTTCACTTGCGACCTAAAAAAATATTCTACACAATATGGTGCCGAACAAAACAAATACAATGGCGATTTTAATGAATTTGAAATAGATTTTTCTCATCCCTTTATAGAGATAGACAATAATAAATGTATCTTATGCGGACGCTGTGTTCGTATCTGTAACGAAGTTGTTGGAGCTAATGCTTTAGGCTTTGTAGAAAGGGGATTCGATACATATATTGCTCCCAGCATGGGAGAATCGTTAACAAAAACAAATTGCGAATCGTGTGGATTATGTATCTCGACATGTCCTACCGGAGCTATTACCGAAAATGTAAATTTCAAACCCGGTCCGGTAAAACTCGAGAAAGCCGAAACTATTTGTAATTATTGTTCGGTAGGGTGTAAAATAGAATTAAACTATAAGGGTGATTTTATTTGGAAAACAACAGGTAAAGAAGGTGATATAAATACAGAAGGGAACATTTGCCGATATCCAAAATTTGGATATAGAATATATAACGACCCAAATAGAATAACTAAACCTTTACTAAAAGTAGATGCTAAATTTGAAGAAATATCATTTGAAAAAGCTTACGAAATAATTATTGATGAAATAAAATCGGTTGATCCTAACGAAAATGCTTTCTTTGCAGGAGCACGACTCTCTAACGAAGAAATGTATCTAATACAGAAACTAGCGCGTGCAGCAGGAAAAACCAATAATATAGCCAGCTTTCACTATTTAAACAATGGGATCGATTATAAAGACAACTATTTAGATAATGTTCCTTTCGAACAAATTAAAGATGCTTCGCACATATATCTTCTTGGCTCGGAAATAAATCGCGATAATGCCGTTGTAGGTTTTATGGTAAATAATGCACGCGAAATAAATCAAGTAAAAATATCGAATATCTCTGTTCTCGAAGATTCTAATATGCGCAAGAAAGTTGATAATAACATTACTATAAGCTCATATTATAATTTCGTTAAAGCAGTAAATCATTATATTTTATCGAATAAATTACAAAACGATATGTTTATTAAGGGTAGAACCAATGATTTTGAAAACTATAAAAACACCTTATTATCAGAAAACTATAACGAATTAGTTAACAAAAGTGGAGTTAATTATACAGATATTGAACACTTTGCTATTCAATACAATAAAGAGATTAATGCAATATTAATATTCTCAGAAAAAGAAGTATCGCCAAATACTAGCAAAGAAATTTTTAATCTAGCCCTAATTACCGGGAAGCTGGGGAAAGATGCAAGTGGAATAATCTCTCTGAAAGAAAAAAACAACTCTCAAGGATTATTCGATATGGGTATTAATGAGAATATAGGTGTAGGATATCAAAATATCGACGATAAGGCATATATTAAGAAAATTAAGAAAACTTGGAAACTAGATGAATTACCGGCAAATAACCAAAAACCAATATTAGAATTGTTAAACGATATTGAAATTAAAAACTTCCTTATTTTCGGCGAAGATCCTATAGGCTGTGCCACAGATAAAGAAATGGTAAAAAGATGGTTCTCTGAAGCAGAGTTTGTTCTTGTGCAGGATAATTTTATTACAGAAACAGCTAAAGAAGCTAATATTATTTTACCTGCTACTTTTCCTTTCGAAACATCAGGAAGTTATTCTAATACTCAACGCACTATTCAATTGTTTAAAAAACAATTAGATAGCAAGATTGAAGACGAAAATTATAAACAATTATTAAATATTCTAAAAGGATTTGTATTCGATTCGTTAAAAACATCAAATGATGTAAGGTCTGAAGCCATGTCGTTATTGCCTAAGAATTATGAACATAACTACACTTTTAACATAAGCAACACCGATAGTTATGAAAGAATATTTAATCATGGTTGCGATTACATTGTAAAGTATTACGATGACAAGTTTGATGATGCTTTCGATAAGATAGACTAAAACTATTAACCCACAAGCTTATAAAACTTGTGGGTTATTTATTTACAGATAATATTATCTTCCGAACGAATTTACCAATAACTTAACCGGTAATAAAATCGAATATATTACCTATTTTATTACTTGGCACTTTATATATCTCGGTATATTTACATTTTGTACAAGTAATAGTTGTAAAACGTTTATTCTGAACATCAAAAACTTTCGCAAGGAAACTTCC
>CAZDCZ010000088.1:0-11786 GCA_964504155.1 uncultured Bacteroidales bacterium
TTCTTTCCATGCCATTGCCGCCGCGCCAAGTATTGCAGCATGATTTTCGTCTAGCGACGATGATAAAAGCTTTACCTTATTTTTGTAGATATTTAATAAGTATTTATCCATATATTTTTTTGTAGGTTCGAATAATAGTTTTCCGGCATTTGCTAATCCGCCAAATAAGAATATTGCTTCGGGACTAGTTATTGCAATAGCTTCCGATAACTTAAACCCTAAAATTTTACCTGTATATTCAAAAGCTTCTTTAGCTATTAGGTCGCCTTTATTAGCATATTCCGAGAGCATTTTTGCAGTAAGTTTGCTTTGTGGAATATTTCTTAGTTCGCTTTCGTGATTTCGTTTTGCTAATAGTTCTGTTACTGTTCTTATAATACCCGGAGCCGATGCATAAGTTTCTAAACAACCCTTACGGCCACAGCCACAATTACGACCATCCTGAAATACTATTGTATGTCCTAATTCGCCGGCAAAACTGTCGTGCCCTAATATTAGTTCGCCATTAGCAACAAACCCGCTACCTAAACCTGTTCCTAGAGTTATTAGGATAAAATCTTTCATTCCTTTGGCACCGCCGTAAAGCATTTCGCCAATAGTAGCTGCATTAGCATCGTTAGTTAATACTACCGGAATATCGAAATATTCTTTAAACATATCGCGCAAAGGAATAACGCCATTCCACTTAAGATTAGGAGCGTACTCTATAATTCCTTGGTAATAATTTCCGTTGGGTGCTCCAATTCCAATTGCCGATAATTTTACTTTTGCTGCTGATTCTTGTATTATCAATTTTATTTTATTCGATGAAAATTTAACAAATTCGATAGCTGTTTTGAATTTGCTAATTGCAAATACCTCGTTAAATAGTATATTGCCTTCTTTATCTACAATACCTATCGATACGTTAGTGCCCCCAATATCGATTCCTGCAACTGCATTTTTCATGTTTGTAATATTTTATCAACAAAATTTATTAATATACTTATTGTTAAATGCTACTCTTATTTATTAGTAATCTTCCATCCTTTAAAGCCAAAAAAAGCAATATAAAGATATCCAATAATTGGAATCACAAAAGAATAATGAATACCAATAGCATCGGCTGTTGCTCCTTGAATAACAGGTAGTATAGCTCCTCCAACAATCATCATTACTAAAAGCGAGGAGCCTTGTCCGGTATGTTTTCCTAATCCTTTTATAGAGAGAGTAAATATATTACTCCACATTATAGAGTTAAAAATACCTATTCCAATTATGCTCCACATAGCAACTTGTCCGGTATTTAATATTGCTGTAATAAGTAATGCTACAGCTATTAATGCAAATATCATTAGGGTACGTCCGGGGAGCGATTGTCCAAACATAAAAGCAATAAAGTTTATCACTAAGAAAATACTGTATATTGTTGCAATATTTGTTCCTTGAAAAGACCAAATTACTACAAAAGCTATCATTGGTATTATTTTCATTAGAATTCTTTTTTTTCTAAGATCTAATTTGCTTAACGATATAGCACCCATAAATCTTCCTATCATTAGTCCTCCCCAATAAAAAGATACAAAAACACTTGCCGATACTTCAGGCAAACCTGCAATTTCTTTTAAACCAAGAAAACTTATCATTATACTTCCTATACTAACCTCGCTTCCTACGTACATAAAAATTGCTATCATCCCGAGTCTTAGATGTGGATATTTTAATGCTCCGGCACCTTTTTCTATTTCTGTTCCACTTTTGTTATAAAAACTTGGAAGTTTACTTATTTTAATTAGTAATGCAAGAAGTAAAAATACTCCTGTAAAGAATAAATATGGTATTTTAACCGAATCGGCTCCCGAAATGCCGGCAAAATATTTGAATACTAAAAAACCCCCAAGCAATGGAGCAAGAGTTGTTCCTAATGAATTAAATCCTTGCGAAAGGTTTAATCTACTCGATGCTGTATCTTCTTTCCCGAGAATTGCTACATATGGATTGGCTGCAATTTGAAGCAAGGTAAAGCCTAATCCCATGATAAATAAAGCCGATAAAAAGAACCCATAAGAAACAAGACTTGCAGCCGGGTAAAACATTGCAGAACCTATTGCCGATAATAATAAGCCAAGCAATATACCATTTTTGTATCCTATACGATTTATAGGATCTCCCGATTTTGCCGATATGATAAAATAAATTATCGACCCAATAAAATATGCCCCAAAGAATGCAAACTGAACCAGCATAGCTTCAAAATGACTTAGCTCAAATATATTTTTTAAATATGGAATTAAAATATCGTTCATACAGGTCATAAATCCCCACATAAAAAAAAGCCCTGTTATAACTATAAATGGAACTGTATAATTTTTTTTCTTGTTTTTATCCATTAGATGATTTTTATATTTTATTGTTATTTATATGTTCTAAAGTTTTAAATATATGTTTGTTAGAGAAATTATTTAATCAATATTTCGTCGGCAAAAATAAAAAGCTTGCTGTCGTGTCCTTTGTGCCAATCGGGACAATAAACTCCACTTTTCGCAATAAGTTTTATATATTTAGTATTTAATGATTTACAATTAATTTTATATTCTTTTATTACTACGCCCCACTTATCTTCGGGGACATCAGTCTTTATTTCGTCGATTAATTCAAAATCTGTTCCATTACCCGATGAATAGAACGATACTTTCTCGGGCATAAATATCCATGAGTCAATATCTTGAAGAAATCTTATTGATAGTTCCGAAATTTTCTGTTTCTTATCTAATTCAACAATAGCAATTAAATCAACTCCGTAATATCCTTGCCAAGTACCTAATCTAAAATCGTTGTTTCCTTGTATGCCGTCGATTAAGGCATTGTTGTTTCCTGCTGAGTATTGTGGATGATATTTGTTAATTAATTCTATTGTTCTTCCTTCGGGAAATTTTATTAACTCAAAACATACAGTATCGCTGCTAATATTGTTTTTTGCGGTATATGCATAAATTGTTGTTGTTTCCGATAATTTTAATGCTTCAGTGTATTGTTCGAAAATATTCTTATCGGAATTTATAGAATAAAATATTTGCGAGTTTTCTACAATCGATTTAAGATTGAAGCTTACCTTATTTTTAAAATTTCTATTTTTCAGATTAGAGTAGGGTACAGGTACTATTTTATTCTTGCTTATCTTACTAATTGGGTAATTGTTTTCTCCAACACCCCATGTTTTGTTTGGCTTCGAAGACATCTCGAAAATCATTTCTCCACCTGTCATTATGTCTTTGTGTTCGATATACGATTTAGTATAATTTTTTCCGTTTAGCGTAACAGATTTTATATATCTGTTTTTCTTGCTGTAGTTCGATTTTATTATAAAAGCATTTCCGTTTTCGAGATTTATTATAGCTTTTTTATGTATTGGTAATCCAATAATATAAATCTCTGAACCTGGTGTTACAGGGTAAAATCCTAAAGAGCTAAATATGTACCACGACGACATTTGTCCGCAATCTTCGTTACCACATAAACCATCGGGTTTATCGGTATAAAGTTTAGTAAGTATAGTGTTAACTCTCTCTTGTGTTTTCCAAGGTTTTTGTGCAAAATTATATAAATATGCCATATGATGACTTGGTTCGTTACCATGAGCATATTGCCCGATTAATCCTGTTATGTCGGCTTGTGTTCGACCTTTTGTCTGGGGATTAGCTAAAAATAAGCTGTCTAATTTATTCACAAAATTTGTATTACCTCCAAGTAAATGTATTAATCCGCTAATATCTTGTGGTACATAAAACGAATATTGCCACGAGTTTGCTTCGGTATAATTAAAATCTACTTCCGATGGATTAAATGGATATTTCCATAAACCGTAGTGTTTAGGTCGCATAAATCCGGTTTTAGTATCAAAAATATTTTTGAACGATTGAGCTCTTTCGATAAACATTTTATAGTCTTCTGTTTTGTTTAAATCTTTTGCAATTAATGCAATACACCAATCGTCGTAAGCATATTCTAATGTTTTCGAAACCGATTCGTGTTCTAAATGTCCGGAAATAAAACCGTATTTCTTATAAGTATCTAAACCTAAATGGTTTTGCATGGCACTATTTCTCATTGCTTGGTATGCAATATTTATATCATAAGCTTTAATACCTTTACTGTAAGCATCAACAATTACCGGAACAGAATGGTAGCCTATCATACATCCTGTATAGTTGGCAGCTAATTCCCAAACAGGTAGCTGCCCTCCATTTTTATACTGATTTAAAAAGGTCTTAATAAAATCTGTTGTGCGTTTCTGGTCGATAATTGTAAATAAGGGATGTGTTGCTCTGTAAGTGTCCCATAACGAGAATACTGTGTAATTTGTAAAATCATTTGCCTGATGTATCTTTAAATCGGTTCCCCGATATTTGCCATCAACATCCATAAATAAATTTGGACTTAGCAGACTGTGATATAATGAGGTATAAAATATTGTTTTTTGTTTTTTTGTCCCTTCAATTTTTATTTTTTGTAATTCTTTGTTCCATTCAGTTTTGCTTTGTTCTCTGGTTTTTTCAAAATCCCATCCTTGTATTTCGTTCTCAAGATTCTTTTTTGCTCCATCAATACTAACACTCGAAATCGCAACTTTCGATAAAACAGTGTTTCCTGCTGTATTGCCGAAATTTATTATAAGTTTAATATTTTTATTATTTACTTCCGAGATATTTGTTTGTACAGTATCGTTTATAGCAATTTTATAATCTGTAATTGTTTTCGAGAATTGGGCATAGAAATAGATATATTGATTTTGTGCCCAAGAGCGAGATATTCTCATTCCGGCAATAGTAGAGTCGTTAATAATTTTTATCGACGATTTAAACACTTCGTCGCGATGTGTTAAGTCGATAATTATTGATTGTTTTTTATTCTTAGGATAGGTATATTTATGAAAACCAACACGTTTGCTGCATGTTAATTCTGCTTTAATATCGTAATCGTCGAGATATGTTGAATAATAGCCAGGTGATGCTTTTTCGTTTTTCTTCGAAAAGCGCGAGGCATATCCTTTATCTACATTGGTTTCATATCCGCTATTAAATTTTGTATCCCCCAATTGAGGCATAAACAGAATGTCGCAATAATCACCTACACCTGTTCCGCTAAGATGAGTATGCGAAAACCCATATACAATATTGTCGGAATTATGATAACCGGAGCAGCCGTCCCAACCTTCAATACGAGTATCCGGACTTAGTTGTACCATGCCAAAAGGCATACTTGCTCCCGGATATGTGTGTCCGTGTCCGCCTGTGCCAATAAATGTATCTACATAAGTTGTTATCTCTTTATTTGTGTCGATATTGCACGAAGCAAAAATTACTATAATAATTCCTAATAATACATATATAGCTTGTTTCATGACTTTGTTTTAAAAATAATCTTTTTTCTTGTCCCGGAATAAGATTAAAATAATAATTGTTTAATTTTCAATTTCCGTTAATATTTACAAATACATTTTTTGCAAGATAATTGTTTTGTAATATTATTTGATATCAAATATCTATTTTTCTGATAACACATTTAATGTTTAATTAAATGTAAATTCTTGGGTTTGGGAAAATATTGAAATTTTTCAGAAGCAATTTTGTTTTTTAAATAAGATATAATACAGTATTTCTTTTGGCTGAGGTATCGATAATATTGTTGATATTAATTTTATTGTATAAAGCTCTTCCTCATGCAGACTGAATACTGCCGACTGCCAACTGAAGACAGGAGACTGTCTACTGAGTACTGACAATTTCTTTGCTATGATTTTTATAAAAATATACAGCTAAATCGGTGTATGAATATTGTTTATTGGAGTTTAGCATGCCATATGGAAATATTGTTTTCTTTTCCCATAGGTGTATTTCATTTTCTGGTGCTAAAAAATCGTGATAATAAGCTGAAGAATAAAAGCGTATTTTTTTTGATGTTTTTTTATATGTTTTCTCTTCGAATCGGTCTGTCATTATCGAATAAAAGCAATTCAAATATCGTAATTGCCATTTTAACGATTTAATTCTTATAATCCGTACTTTTCTTTTTTCTTTATCGGTAATTACTTCATAGTTAGATATATTATAAAATTTATTTCTTAATTTTTTTGATGTCTCAATATAGTTTTCCATTTCTTCGATAAACGACGGTTTCATCTGAAAATAACCAATTGAAAAATTTGCGACATCTTTCCCGTAATTAACATACATTAATTCTAAAGCAGTAGTCTCCAACAAATCTTTAAACATCGAATAACGAATTAACTCAGGAAAAACAAGCGATAATTTTATGGAATTCTCATAATTGTTATCTCCTAGTTCATCTTTTATTAACGATTGATTATTTTTTAGAAACTCTAAAGCATTGTTGTACGAATTATCGAAAATTTTCCGATAATTATTGCTAAGATTAAAGATATAAAAAAAAAATATAAAGACTATTATTCTCACTTTTTTAGATGTTTATTATTATATTATGTTTTTGTATATTTGTTTATATAAAAACATCATGATAAACTCGACTTCCTTTACAAAAATAAGAAATAAATTACATTAATTATTTAGGTTCAAAATATATATTAATATGATTTATTTTATTTCGTAGTTTTAAACTATTTGCGAAATACGAATAACAAATACCAATATTTATAAAAATAAAATAAAAATATAGGCAATTCCGGATTTTACTTTCAAAATACAATAATTTAAGTCCCATTGTCATATATATTGAACCTTTTTCATTAAAAATTACTATTATTATGCAATTTGCTATTAGTGATATACATGGGTGTTTTAAAACTTTTCGTAGTTTACTGTAAGATATTGTCGGGTTTTCTAAAAATGATATTTTATATTTGCTGGGTGATTATATCGACCGAGGACCCGATAGTAAATTGCTAATAAATTATATAATAAAATTAATTAATGCCGGTTTTAAAGTGCGAGTACTACGGGGTAATCATGAAGAGATGCTTTTGAATGCTTACAAAAATCCCAAATTAGGTAATATAGAATTATGGTATAATAATGGAGCCGAAGCAACATTAAAAAGCTATGGAATAAATAATGTAAAAAAAATTCCTTATGAGCATATTTCGTTTTTCGAAAAATTACCTTATTATTTCGAATTACCCGATTATTTGTTGGTGCATGCAGGTTTCGATTTTAGCAATGATAAGCCTTTTGAAAATAAATATGCTATGTTATGGGAGCGTAATGTTAATAATAATATAAAATATACCTTGGGAAAAACTATTGTTCATGGGCATACTCCCGAAACAAAAGAACAGCTCAAAATAGATATTGAAAATAAGTGCGATATTATTAATATAGATACAGGATGTGTATATAGTTCTATATCGGGGTATTCATATCTTACTTGTTTGAATTTAGATAATAAAGAAATATTTACAAAGAAAAATATAGATTTGTAATTTAAAAGCTCACTTAGAAAATATGTAATAAGAAAAAATTAAAAATCAGGTTTTGCTCTAATCCTAAAGGAAATGGAGCAAAAATTTGCTAAAGATTTTGAAAATGACTTTTAAGAATAGACTCACTTAATAAAAATAATTATGGATAATAAGCAAAATTTAGAATTTTTGTACGTCGGAACAACGATTAATGCCGAGAATCTGAAATTTATTTTAGAAAAAAACGATATTAATGTTTTTCTTAGAAACGATAGTAATTCTGCTTTGAGTGCCGGGTTTGGTATAACAAACGAAAACTCGACTCATATTTATGTGTTAAAGCAAAATATCGAAAAAGCAAGAAACATATTAAACGACTTTTTAAAGACAATGGAAGAATAAATATTTTGAAGCAGATTATAAGGAATACAGCCGATGGCTCACATACTATATATGTCCCGGCATTAAAAGAACATTATCATTCGGTTAATGGAGCAGTTATTGAAGCAAAACATATCTTTATTGATGCCGGTTTTTGCTTTTTTAATGAGAAATTAATTAGAATACTTGAGATAGGTTTTGGTACAGGCTTAAATGCTTTTTTAACTTGTATCGAAGCTATAAATAATAATATAGAAACGAATTATCATTCAATCGAGAAGTATCCACTTAGTTTACAAATGGTTAGTAAATTAAATTATGTAAATAATTATAAAAGTTCCGAAAGAAATTTATTTTACAAAATGCATATTTCAAAATGGGATAATACTATTGATATTGATAAAAATTTCCTTTTTAAAAAGATAAATGCCGATTTTACAAAATATAATATCAAAGAGAAATATGATATTATATATTTCGATGCTTTTTCTCCCGATGTGCAAGCAGAAATGTGGACACTTGATAATTTTGTGAAATTATATGATTGTTTAAATACTAATGGACTTTTAGTAACTTATAGTGCTAAAGGTATTGTAAAACAAAATCTGCGTTCAGCGGGATTTACTGTAAAACGATTGCCCGGGCCTCCCGGAAAACATCATATCCTACGTGCTATAAAAGAATAGATAATTCCGAATTACTTATTAACAGATTTCTCCATAAAGTCGAAATGACATGTGTTTAGTGTTCTTGTCATGTCGAGCGTAACGCAGTGTAGTCGAGGTATCTGCTTCGTTTAATATACGAATTATTAATTATAAATTGTTTACTGCTTGCTGCCGATTAACTATAGGTCTATAAATTCTTATAGAGATGCGTAAAACGAAACAGTTAAAAATAATTTTTATAGTAATTTAACATTTTTAAACATTTCTATTTTTGTGAAAAGAAATAAATTGTTGAAATTTGTAAATGTTTTTCAGAAAATATTATCTTCGTAAGATATTTTAAGCTGCGAATTAATAAACTTTTATAATCATAAATAATTAAAAATTAGTACATATGAAATTAAGAAATCTATTTATTTTGGTTTTTATTTCTGTTTTTGCATTAACATCATGTAATGACATGATAAAAACAAACGGAAATTTAAAAACAGAACTCGATACTGTAAGCTATGCTTTAGGTGTTAACATTGCACAAAGTTTACAAAGCAATAATCTTCAAGAGTTTAATTATCCACAGTTTATGAAAGGTATTCAAGATGGTATGGATAAAGAAGAAGTCCAATTAACCGATGAAGAAATTAATAAATTAATATCTGTATATTTTAAAAAATTGCGAGAAGAAGCTGTAACTAAAAATCTTGAAGAAGGTCGTGCATTTTTAGAAGAAAATAAAACTAAAGAAGAAATAACAACTACTCAAAGTGGTTTGCAGTACGAAGTAATAACAGAAGGCGAAGGAAAATCTCCAATAGCAACCGATACTGTTAAAGTGCATTATTCAGGTACTTTAATCGACGGAACAGTTTTCGATAGTTCTATTGAAAGAGGCGAACCTGCAGAATTTGTACTTAACAGAGTTATTCCTGGTTGGACAGAAGGTGTTCAGTTAATGAAAGAAGGAGCAAAATATAAATTTTATATTCCTACAGAATTAGCTTATGGTGTTCGTGTTCGTCCGGGTGGGAAAATTCAACCTAATATGGCTCTAATTTTCGAAATAGAACTTCTTGAAGTAAAAGAAGGTGTACCTGCTGAAAAAGGAAAATAATATTATTAAAAATATTTATTCAAGCACGTTGTTGTACAGCGTGCTTGTTTTATGTAAATAATACATATCTGAGAATCGTGAATTTAACATGAAAAGTAAATTCAATTTCTCATTTATTACTTATTATAGCATTAATTTTGCGATATTATTTATTTAATAATTATAAGAAATGAAAAAAGCTGAAATAATTACCGAGAAAGGTACAATGAAACTCAATTTTTTTGAGGATGATGCTCCAAATACAGTTGATAATTTTATTAAATTATCGAAAGAAGGATTTTACGATGGTTTAACTTTTCATCGTGTGATACCAAATTTCGTTATTCAGGGCGGTTGCCCCGACGGAACAGGTGCAGGAGGACCGGGATATTCTATTAAATGCGAACTCGACGGAGAAAATCAATATCACGACAGAGGTGTGCTTTCTATGGCTCACGCAGGAAGAGATACCGGTGGATCGCAATTCTTTATCTGTCATAGTAGAGAAAATACTGCTCATCTCGACAGAAATCATACTTGTTTTGCAAAAGTGTACGAAGGACTTGAAGTTATTGATGAAATTCAACAAGGCGATAAGATAGAAAAAATAATAATTCACGAAGAATAAATTTATATAATGAGTTTCGAAATTACAGGGAAAATTATTGAGATATATAACACTCAACAAATAAACGACAAATTTAAAAAACGCGATTTCGTTATCGAGCATGTGAAAAACAATGCAGGAAGAGATTTCTTCGAGCATATTAAATTTCAGCTATTGCAGGATAAATGTAGTATTATCGACAATTATTCTATGAACGATGAGGTGAAAGTATATTTCAATATTAAAGGAAAACGATGGGAGAGAGATGGTAATGTAAATTATTTTACAAATCTCGATGCTTGGAAAATTGAGAAAATAGGACAACAAACTCCTGCCGGAGACGATGCTCCTCCCTTATCAATAGATGACTTGCCTCCTGAAGAAACAGACGATTTACCATTTTAATATAAAAGCCAAAAATTATACAAAGTCCGCAGGAAATTATTCTCTTGCGGACTTAAAATTTCCTAGACCTAGCAGGGTTTTTTTAACCTGTTAGGTCTAGTTCAATTGGGTTAATATTCTTGTCATGTCGAGCGATAGCCGAGACATCTGTAAAGTAGAATAATAAAGCACAAATTTATAAGCAATAAGCACTTATTAACAGATTTCTCCACAAGGTCGAAATGACAAAGGTACTTATTAACAGATTTCTCCACAAGGTCGAAATGACAAGTATCTTTAATGACATGGGTTTAGTGTTCTTGTCATGTCGAGCGATAGCCGAGACATCTGTAAAGTAGAATAATAAAGCACAAATTTATAAGCAATAAGCACTTATTAACAGATTTCTCCGCAAGGTCGAAATGACAGGGACTTTGATAAACAGATTTCTCCGCAAAGTCGAAATGACAAGAGTGTTTTGAACCCTTGTAGTGATGTGTGTCCCAAGGGTCTTGAAAACTTGTTAACAAAAAACTTTTAATTCTTATTGATAAACTAAAAATTTAATATTAACTTAACAGCCCTTTTCTTTTTAAACTAAAGAAAATTATAATTTTACTAAATATTAATTAAACTTAAACCTATTTATTATGAAGAAAAATTTACTTTTAAAATCCTTGCTTACATTTAGTATGCTAATGCTATTTAGTGTGGGTTGGCTGAATGCTCAAAACATTCTTCCGAATGGGAATATGGAAAGTTGGGAAGATGCAACAACTCCAACAACTTGGTCACATGTTGAAAATATTGCTCAGGAGGCGAGTGTTGTTCATGGTGATACATATTCAGCTAAACATACAGGAGGGACTAAAGATTTAGGACAAACAATTGTAGTTAATCCAAATACTGAATATAAAATTATTATTTGGTATTATGTTGAATCTGGAGATGGATCTGATGCTCGAATTTGGTCTTACTTTAAAGATGGAAGTGATGTTAGATTAGCCGATATCCCTGCCTTATTAGGACCTGATAATGGATATCTTGCGTCAGATGCTTCATGGCAAAAATATGAAACTACCGTAACTTCACCATCTGATGCAGCTAGTTTGTATTTTGAGGTTCGTACATATTCTGGTGCTGTTGTTTATTGGGATGATATGTCTGTAACATTAGCTGCAGACACCGATGCCCCAATATGGACACCAACTTACCCAAAGGCTGCGAATATTACAGAAACAGCTT
>CAZDCZ010000089.1:0-11560 GCA_964504155.1 uncultured Bacteroidales bacterium
ACCTAAAAAAATAATTAATATTGTAGTGTAAATAATTAGAATTAATATTTTGTAATGCAAAAAGTATTAAAAACTTTAAAAATTTATTTAATAATAACCATTGGGTTATTTATTAATGCTTTAGGATGGACGGCATTTCTTATACCTTCTAAAATTACAGGAGGAGGTATTACTGGTGTTTCAACTTTAATATATTATGCCACCGAATTCCCTATTGGAATATCTTATTTTCTTATTAACATTGTTTTAATAGGTGTTAGCATTAAGATTCTAGGTAAAAATTTTGTTATAAAAACTATTTTTTCTACTGTAGTTTTAACTATTTTTTTATCGATATTGCAAAATGTTATTAAAGAACCTGTTGTAACAGAAAGCTTTATGTCTGCAGTAATAGGGGGGATACTTGCTGGTGTAGGTGTTGGAATAGTATTTACTCAAGGAGGGAGTACAGGAGGTACCGATATTATTGCTATGATGATTAATAAGTATAGAAATATTAGTCCCGGTAAAATTATTTTGTATCTCGATATAATAATAATCTCATCATCATTCTTAATTTTTCATTCGATAGAGAAAATGGTGTATGGTTATGTTACAATGGCTATTACAGCTTATGCTATCGATATGGTACTTACCGGAGCAAAACGAACTGTTCAAATGTTTATATTTTCGAAAAAACATGAATTAATTGCCGAGAAGGTTAGTACAGAAATTAATAGAGGAATTACAGTTCTTGACGGACAAGGATGGTATTCAAAAAAAGAAACAAAAATATTACTAGTAATTGTCCGTAAACAAGAATCGAACCATATTTTACACATTATTAAAGATATTGACCCAGATGCATTTATATCTCTTGGAAGTGTTATGGGAGTGTATGGTTATGGTTTCGATAAAATTAAGGGAAAAAGAAATAAAAAATAGAGTAATTTAATAATATTGCTTAATTGTATTTTCTGTTATTAATTTAAAAGTGTAGTAAAAAAAAGATAATGAAAATTAAAAACATATTTGTAATACTAATTATTTTTTTATCTATTTTATTTGTAGGGACATATAAATTTTCCGAGAGTAGATCAATTGTTTCAAATTCAAGAATATATACTTCCGAAATAAACGAAAATATAATCTATCAGAATATTAAAAAGGAGTTTGGAATAACTGAAGATTCGTTTAATATTATTACAGCAAAAATTAGAAGAAACGAAAATCTTGCCGGAATTTTGTCGTCATATATCGATAATAGTAAATTGAACAAGATTATTGCTGAAACTGGGAAGGTATTCGATTTAAGGCAAATAAAGGCGGGAAAGCAATATAAAATTTATTTTACAAAAGATAGTGTTAAGAGTATTAATTATTTTGTTTACAAACATAGTCCAATAGAATACCTTAAAATCGACTTATCTGATAAAGTATGTGTTATTTATGGAAAGAAAGAAGTTGTAAATACTAGAAAAACTTGTAAAGGGACAATTAAATCATCGTTGTGGAATACTATGTTGGATAATAATTTGAATCCTATGTTAGCTAATCGTCTAGCCGATATTTATGCTTGGTCGATAGATTTTTTTGGCTTAGAAAAAAACGATAGTTTTAAGGTAATTTATAACGAGCAAAGTGTAGATAGTGTTTCAATAGGTATAGGTGAAATTTATGTTGCCTGTTTTACGCATAAAGGAGATGAATATTATGCATTTGAATTTATGCAGGATAGTATTCTTAGCTATTACGACAGATATGGTAAAAGTTTGCAAAAGCAATTCTTAAAGGCTCCATTAAAATTTTCACGCATTAGTTCGAAATTTTCACGACGGAGATTTCATCCGATATTAAAGATTTATCGCCCTCATAGCGGGGTCGATTATGCCGCTCCAAGAGGAACTCCTATTCATGCTATTGGTGATGGTGTTATTATAAAAAAAAGCTTTACTAAAGGTGCCGGTAATTATTTAAAAATTAAGCATAACGGTATTTATGTTACTGCCTATAATCATATTTCAAAATTCGCTAAAGGAATAAAAAAAGGGAAAAAAGTAAAACAAGGAGATGTGATTGCTTATGTTGGTAGTACAGGATATGCGACAGGACCTCATTTAGATTTTAGATTTTATAAAAATGGGCGAGCAGTAGATCCTTTAAAAATAAAATCACCACCTGTGAAGCCTGTTGAAGAAAAAAATAAGAAAGAATTTGAAAAAGTAAAATTAAAATATTTGAAAAATCTTAAAAATATTTAGAATTTGTCTATCCATTTAAATGCCGATTTGTAATAATAATTGTTTCGTTTTAACTTATTGGAAATCAGAAATATTAGGTGTAATTTTATTGAATAAAAAATTGAAATTAATATCTTGAAATAATTTTTAGGATAAAATTTGTTGTAAGTTTAACGAGTTGAAATCAACGAGTTATGTTTTGTGTTAAATTTGATTGTATATAAGTATATATAATATTATGAAAAAGGATAATTGTATCCAAAAATTAACTCAATATACCTTATACGTCTTTCCCTTTCTGTTTTTTCGTGTAGTCCCGAATATATTCCTAATATAATAAATACTCTAATGTTAAGTAATAAAGGAGAAATACAAGGGGATTTTACTACCGGAACAAGTTTTTTAGATGGGTAAATGGCTATAGCAATTACCTATAATATTGCAGTTATGACAAATGCCAATTATATTAACAGAACTAGCGATTTGATTAATAATTTCCATAAAAGTTTATTGCTTGATGGAGGTTTGGGATACTATTTAAAATTATCGAATATTGGAAGATTTGAAGTGTTTGGATGTTATGGTTTTGGAACCGTAAAAGGATATTACGAAAACTCTATTATCGGCTCTATAATTACAGATGCTAATTATGTCCGATTTTTTATACAACCGGTTATTGGAGCAACAAGTCAGGCTTTCGACGGTAGTTTTGCTACGCGCATTGCATTTATAAAATGAGCCCAAATGTAGAAAATTTCGATTATCAACCATTAATATTTAATATAGGAATTAGCTATAATATTTGGAAACATTACGAGTAGAATATTTTATTTATTACATCATTAATAATTTTTGGAAAAAAATTATACTCCAATTGATGAATTTTTTGAGCTAAACTATCGGGTGTTTCGTTCTTTTCTATTAAACATTTTGATTGAAAAATTATATCTCCATCATCGTATTTACTATTAACAAAATGAATACTTATTCCCGATTCTTTTTCCTTATTTGCAATAACAGCTTTATGGACATGCATACCAAACATTCCTTTTCCCCCATAATTAGGAAGTAAAGCAGGATGGATATTTATTATTTTATTGTTATATTCTGATATTAAGTCTTCGGGAAGTAACCATAAAAATCCGGCTAGAACTATGAAATCAATATTGTTTGATAAAAGTATTTCGTGAATTTTTTGCGACTTATAAAAATCGGTTCTGTTAAAATCGTAAAAAGGAATGTTAAATTTTTGAGCTCTAGTTAACACAAAAGCATCTTTTTTATTGCTTAGAATTAATGAAATTTTGATATTTTCAATATTTTCGAAGTATTTTATAATATTTTCTGCATTTGTTCCCGAACCCGATGCGAAAATTGCAATATTTGTCATATTTGACTGATTATTAATTAATAAAATTCGATACTAAAAACTAAAATAGTTAGATCTTTAGGCAAAAATGCTTAATAAAAAATAAAAAAATGCATTTTTGTATCAAAAAATAGGTAATTTTTTTGATTTATGTCAGTTATTTATATTTCTTTGCATTGTTAAAAATTAATCTATTTATTAATTAAAAATTAAAATTATGTCTGATACTACATCAAGAGTGAAAGCTATAATCGTAGATAAATTGGGAGTTGATGAGAATGAAGTTACATCTGAAGCAAGTTTCACAAATGACTTGGGTGCAGATTCTCTTGATACCGTAGAGTTGATTATGGAATTTGAAAAAGAATTCAATATTTCAATTCCTGACGATCAAGCAGAAAATATTGGTACAGTGGGCGATGCTATTAAGTATATCGATGAGAATGCAAAGTAATTAATCATTGAACAAATTTGAAATAAATTTTGGTATTATGGAATTGAAAAGAGTTGTTATTACAGGTTTGGGAGCACTTACACCAATCGGGAATAATGTTGAAGAATATTGGAATAACTTGATGAATGGAGTAAGTGGTTCGGACTTAATTACTCATTTTGATGCATCAAAATTTAAAACAAGATTTGCTTGCGAAGTAAAAAATTACAATCCTAAAGATCACTTCGATAGAAAAGAAGCAAGAAAACTTGATTTGTATGCTCAGTATGCTCTAGTAGCATCCGAGCAAGCAGTAAAAGATTCTAACTTAGATTTAGAAACTATTGATCACGATCTTGCCGGAGTGATTTGGGGATCAGGAATTGGTGGTATAGGCACTTTCCTAAATGAAGTTAAGGGCTTTATCGAAGGTGATGGAACACCTCGGTTTAGTCCCTTTTTTATTCCGAAAATGATTTCGGATATTGCCTCTGGTCATATCTCAATAAAATATGGCTTTAGAGGTCCTAACTTTTCCACTGTTGCTGCTTGTGCTTCATCTACTGTTGCTATTATAGATGCCTTGAACTATATTCGTATGGGTAAAGCTAATATCATGATTACAGGAGGTTCAGAAGCAGCTATTAATGAAGCCGGAATGGGTGGATTTAATTCAATGATGGCTATTTCTACTAATAACGATGAGTATGAAACTGCTTCTCGTCCATTCTGTAATACTAGAGATGGATTTGTTATGGGCGAAGGTGCAGGAGCTATTATTCTTGAAGAATATGAACATGCAAAAGCTAGAGGTGCAAAAATTTATGCCGAAGTTGCCGGTGGTGGTATGTCTGCAGATGCATATCATTTAACAGCACCACATCCTGAAGGTTTAGGCGCTAAGATTGTTATGAAAAATGCACTAAAAGATGCTAATCTGAAACCGGAAGATATTGATTATATTAATGTTCATGGTACAGCGACTCCTGTTGGCGATGGCGCCGAATTAAAAGGTATAAAAAGTGTTTTTGGCGATTATGCTTATAAATTGAATATAAGTTCTACAAAATCGATGACCGGACATTTATTAGGTGCTGCCGGTGCTATTGAAACAATAGCTGCTATTGGAGCAATGCAAAAAGGTATTATACCTCCAACTATTAATTATAAAGAACAAGATCCAAAAATCGACGAGAGATTTAATTTAACTTTAAATAAAGCTCAAAAAAAAGAAGTTAATGTTGCTCTTTGTAATACTTTTGGTTTTGGTGGACACAATGCTTCTGTTATTATTAAAAAATTCAACGAATAATAGCTTTAGTGTTTAGAAAAATTCCTTCTTATAAATATTTATTTTCTGAAGACAGAGATTTCTATTTCTTTGTTAGAGATTTAATAGGGTATTTTCCAAAAAACATAAAAATATTTCGTGAAGCTTTCGTGCATAAATCAGCTTCAAATTATTTTAAAAAATATAAGAACATTAATAATGAGCGTCTCGAATATCTTGGAGACGCTATATTAGATTCTGTTATTGCTGAATTTTTATATAACGTTTACCCCAATAATAAAGAAGGTTTTTTAACTAAAATGCGTTCTCGACTTGTTAGTCGAGAACAAATGAATCAAATGGCCGAAATATTAGGGCTTAATCAATATATAATTAAATACATAAACTCAAGTAAAACAAAAAACATTTATGGTAATGCTTTAGAAGCTCTCATTGGTGCCGTTTATATAGACGGCGGATATGAAAGAACAAAATGTTTTATCATAAAAAAAATTATTCGAAAACATATTGATTTAGATAACTTAAAACAAAATGATACTGATTATAAAAGTCAGTTAATTGAGTGGGCCCAAAAAAATAAGCAAAATGTAGTTTTCGAAGATATTGAAAATAATGAAAAATTAGATGGATTAAATAATGTGTTTGCTACAGAAATAATTACCGATAATAAGGTAATAGGAACAGGTGTTGGACAATCGAAAAAAGAAGCTCAGCAAAATGCCGCTCGAGAAGCACTCCAAAATTCAATCATTAACACATAGTATTTTTTTACCTTTCTTCAATATAAATTCGAAAGATAATCTTTAAATTAGCTTCAAAATTATATTATTAAATTTTGAAGAAAAAAACACATAAACTAAACTTTAAACTAGATTTTAATTACGATGTAATTGGTATTTCTTCGCATGAGAATGATTATCGTTTATGTTGGGCAATTAATAAAAATACGAAATTAAATCTGTCGAAAGATGATGATTTAATTATTAATATTAAAAATACAGAATTAGTACAAAAGTTTTCAGTGTATTCATTTATTGATGAAGAAAATGAACTTAAATACGAGCTAATTGCTTGTGTATCAGAGAGTGGATTTTTATTCAAGAAATTAAAAAACATCGATTATATTTTAAAAATTTCGGGAGAAATTGACTCCTATTTGCTTAATCAACTTATAGTTAGATTAAATAAGATAGATATTGTAATAGCTTCATATAGTGTAAATAATCTATCGAAAAATGAATTAAAAAAGTTGGTATTTTAAATTAATAAAAATAGCATGTCGATAAATTTTGAGTTATTAAAGAAAATTTCGGAAACTCCCGGAACTTCAGGTTTTGAAAAACCAATAAGAGATTTAATAATTAATGAGATAGAAGGTTTAGTTGATGATATTAATGTCGATAATATTGGTAATGTTGTTGCTATAAAAAAAGGAAATAGTAAGAAGAGACTTATGATAGCTGCACATATGGATGAAATAGGATTTATTGTTAGCCATATCGACGAAAATGGTTTTCTAAGATTTCATCCATTAGGAGGGTTCGATCCTAAAACCTTAACATCTCAAAGAGTTATTGTTCATGGGGAAAAATCTGTAGTGGGAGTTATGGGCTCTAAACCAATACATGTAATGAAACCTGAAGAGAGAAAAAAAGTAGTGGAGATTGACGATTTTTTTATCGATTTAGGAATGGGAAAGACAGAAGTAGAAAAAATAATTTCTGTTGGGAGTCCTATAACACGAGAAAGAGAATTAATAGAAATGGGTAATTGTATTAATGGTAAATCTCTCGATAATAGAATATCTGTATATATATTAATAGAATTATTGAAAAGGATAAAGGATATTGAAATTCCGTTCGATACATACGCTGTTTTTACAGTTCAAGAAGAAGTAGGAATTCGTGGAGCTCAAGTAGCAGCTCAGTCAATTCAGCCCGATTTTGGTTTTGGCTTAGATACCACAATAGCATATGACGTTCCCGGCTCGCAATTACACGAACAAGTTACAAAATTAGGAGAAGGCACAGCAATAAAAATAATGGATTCGTCTGCTATTGCCGATTATAGAATGGTAGAGTATATGAAGAAAATTGCCAACGAGAATAAAATTAAATGGCAAGCAGAAATATTGCCCGCCGGGGGAACAGATACTGCTAATATTCAACGAATGACGAAAGAAGGAGCAATTACAGGTGCTGTTTCTATTCCTACCCGACATATCCATCAAGTAGTAGAATCGGTTAATAAAAATGATGTTGAAGAAAGTGTTAACTTGCTTGAAAAGTGTGTGTTAAATCTCGATAAATTCGATTGGAGACATTAAAAAAAAGGGAGAATAAATTTCTCCCTTTCTAACCCTAAAAATTAACCTATGTGTCTTACAATTTTACTTGCTCTTCTTTGTAAGTTCGTCAACAAAAGTAAATTATTATATAGTTAACGCTATTAAATCAATGTTAAAGATTGTTAAATAATTTAGAATGAGTGTTTCTAATTATATCTTTGTAAAGAGTTACTAATTTTATATCATAAAAAATATTATTTAAATAAAGTATTAAGTAATATTTTATTCGTTAAGTATGAGAAAAAAAACTATTTGGATACTAACTATCGTTTTATCAATTACATTAATTGGATTAATATTATTGCAATATTTTTGGATAAAAAATGCAATAAATATTAAAGAACAACAATTCGATCAATTAGTTAGTAATAGTTTGAGTAATATTATTGATGAAGTAGAGAAAAAAGAAATGATATATCAAATTTCTAACGAAACAGGTCCATATTATTCAAATACTTCAACAGATACTCAATCAACAAATTATAAATTAAATAAGCTAAAACAAAGTAGATATGGTTTAAAAACTATTGACGAGAAGAAGGAAATATATACAATTAGTAATCCGGATTCAATATCGTTAAAATCAAATATGAATTTATTCTCAAGTAGTAGTAATAAATTTAGTTCGAAGAATGTTTTTAAATTATCAAGCGACAAAAAAAATAAATTACTAAACAATTTTAATCTTGATTCTCGATTTGCGGCAAATTTTATAGATAAAACTATTCTTGTCGAAAATGTAGTAAATAAACTTATTCAGGTTGATGTTGATATAAAAGAAAGAATAGATAAAAATACATTATCAGAAATTATTAAAGAAGAGTTTAAAAAAAATAATATAAATATTGATTTTGAATTTTGTGTTATCGGAAAAGATAATAATATAGTTTTTACTTCAGATAATTATTCTGAAGATAACAGACATAAAATATATTGCGAAAGATTATTTCCAAATGATTTTTTTGCGAAAAATAATTTTTTAAATATTTACTTTCCAAGTAAAATGGAGTATATTTGGGTTTCTACAGGTTTTATTTCAGTTACTTCAATAATATTAACACTAGTAATAATTTTAGGCTTTGTTCTCTCTATTCATATTATGTTTAAGCAAAAAAGGTTAGCAATAATAAAAAACGATTTTGTTAATAATATGACCCACGAATTAAAAACTCCAATATCAACAATATCGCTTGCTGCTCAAATGATGAAAGATAAAAGTATTCCCGATGAAAAGAAAAATATCGATAATATTTCGGAAATAATATTTGAAGAAAGTAAAAGATTGAGTTTTCAAGTAGAAAAAGTATTAAAAACAGCATTATTCGAGCAGGGTAAAATAAAATTGAATAAACAGGAGTTAGATGTTCATAAAATAATAAATAATGTAATAAATAATTTTCAAATACAAATTGAAAACAAAAATGGCTATTTAGTTAAAGAATTAAATGCTAAGGCTTCAAAAATTTATGTTGACGAAGTTCATTTTACAAATATTATTTTTAATTTGTTCGATAATGCAGTAAAATATTGTAAAGAATTTCCCGAAATTAAAATTAGTACAGAGAGTAATAAAAAAGGAATATTTATTAGTATTGCCGATAAAGGAATTGGAATTAAGAAATCTGATCAGAAAAAAATATTTGAGCAATTTTATAGAGTTTATACAGGAAACTTGCACAATGTAAAAGGATTTGGACTGGGACTTAATTATGTAAAAAAAATTGTTGATGAGCATAACGGAGAAATAAGTCTTAATAGTACATATAATAAAGGAACAACATTTAAAATATTTATCCCATCAAATAATAGTTATAATGGAAAAGAAAATTGAAATTTTACTCGCAGAAGATGATGAGAATTTAGGCCCATTATTAAAAGAATACCTTATTGCAAAAGGATATAATACAGAACTCTTTAAAAATGGAGAAGTTGCATTAAAAGGCTTTAAAAAAAATAAGTATAATTTATGTATTTTAGATATTATGATGCCTAAAATGGACGGATTTACTCTTGCAAAAGAAATTCGCATGACTAACTCGAAAGTGCCTTTTATTTTTCTAACAGCTAAAACATTGAAAGATGATATTTTAGAAGGATTTGCAATAGGGGCAGATGACTATATTACTAAGCCGTTTAGTATGGAGGAGTTGTTATTTAGAATTAAGGCAATTGTAAGAAGAGCGAATATTGAAACCGAAGTTTCTAATCAAGAAAAATATTATATCGGCGATTATTTGTTCGATGCTAAAAAGCAAATACTCTCGATTAACGATAAACAACAAAAATTAACAACAAAAGAATCGGAATTACTAAAATTGTTGGCAAATAATATTAATAGTATTCTTGAGCGAAATTTTGCCCTGAAAACTATTTGGGAAGAAGACAGCTATTTTAATGCTCGAAGTATGGATGTGTATATTACAAAATTGAGAAAGTATTTAAAAGAAGATGATAAAATACAAATTCTAAATATTCATGGTAAAGGATATAAATTAATTGTATAAATAACTATGATTAATAATAAAAAAAATGAAATTAGAAATAAGATAAGAGAATTTAAAAAGAATTTTTCTTTAGATGAAAAGAAAGAAAAATCAGATATCATTCTTAATAAGTTAGAAAAAATAAGTTTGTTCAATAATGCAGACACTATTATGCTTTATTGGTCGATGAATGATGAAGTTAATACTCACAGTTTTATTTTAAAATGGTATAAGAAAAAGAAAATTATTTTGCCAGCAGTTAGAGGAGAAAATCTAGAGTTGAAAGTTTTTTCGGGTATAGAAAGCATGAAAGAAGGTGAGTCTTATAAAATATTGGAACCTGTAGGAGAAACATTTTTAGATTATGATAAAATAGATATTATTGTAGTCCCCGGAGTAGCTTTCGATAAAAGTTGTAATCGACTTGGTAGAGGAAAAGCATATTATGATAAGTTGTTGAAGAATTGTAATGCGAAAAAAATTGGAATATGTTTCGATTTTCAGATTGTAAACGAAGTACCGGTCGACGAACATGATATAAAAATGGATATTGTAATATCAGATAAATAATAAGTTGTTTTTGTGGAAAAAATAAATATAAAATCACGCGAATTGTTTCAAAATAGAAAATATCGCATCGAAACAGCACCATTAATTATTGCCGTTAAGATTAAAACACCGCAAAATATTGGAAACATAATACGATTGGCAGATAATATTGGATGCGAAAAAATTATTTTTATCGATAATAAACCTTATCCTAAAGTATCGAAAATAAAAATTACAGCATCATCAAGTTTAAATTCTGTAAAATGGGAGTTTCTTTCTCCCGACGAAATAAAAGATATTATTCCTAATAATTATACAGTTTATGCTGTTGAAACATCTGCCGATTCAGAAAATATTTACGATATTTCTTTTTCGAAGAAATCGGTATTTATTGTAGGTAACGAAATTCGAGGTATCGATAACGATATCTTAAAACTATCCGATAAAATTATTCATATTCCTATGACAGGGAAAAATAAATCGATGAATGTTTCTCATGCTTTTTCTGTTGTTCTTTTTGAATGGTTACGACAGCAATTGTAAATAGTTAATTTGTTTATATAATACAGGGTTTATAGGATCACTTTAAAAAGTTGTGGAGAATCATTATAATTCGGGCTGAAAGCCCAATTTAATTTAGCCCGATGGCAACGCCTCGGGTTAGATTATAGATCATTTTGACGTCCTGAAAGGACAACACTCCAAAGATATTTTTCGTTATAATCAATACCATATTCTTCCAAAAACATTAAATATTCTTCTTTATAACTCATCTTTTGATGATGTTTTTACTGAAACTGAATGTATTGTTTTGTCGTGTAACGAAGGACTTACCGAGAAACCTCCATATCCACCTTGCCATGCAAATT
>CAZDCZ010000090.1:0-11269 GCA_964504155.1 uncultured Bacteroidales bacterium
CGGGTGATAATGAGACAGGGCGAAAACCCCGACAATTCTTACCCGCGGACCGTCATGCACAAGCAAAAAAACATCACTAATGACGAAAATGCAAGTTGATTTTACATTTCGTCATTAATGTGTTATCTTTGTCTCAAAATAGTAGGATGATAGAAAGAAAAACATATCTAAAACGGCTAAGGCAACTCAAAGACCAGAATTTAATAAAAGTTATTACTGGGATTAGGCGGTGTGGAAAATCAACTCTTTTAGAAGCTTTTAAAAATGAGTTGTTATCGGGTGGAATTGCACCTGAAAATATTATCTTTCTCAACTTTGAAGAGCGAGAAAATTTGCACTTTACAAATTGGACAACACTTTATGATGAAATTATAGAAAAAGTAAACCCAAAAGAGAAGTACTATATCTTTTTAGATGAAGTACAAATGATTGATAATTTTGAGAAATTAGTAAATAGCCTATACACCAAAAAGAATATTGACCTATATGTTACAGGGTCTAATGCCTACTTACTGTCAAGCGAATTAGCGACTCTTTTGACAGGAAGATACATCGCTATAAACTTGTTGCCATATTCATTTAGAGAATATGTTTCGGCATACAAGGATGAAAAGAATACAGATCGTTTGTTCCGAAAATTCATCAATGAGAGTTGTTTCCCAGAAGCAGTAACACTTTCTCAAAACAATGAAAACTTGGTAAATGATTATCTTCAGTCAATATATGACACAGTAATAATAAAAGATATTTCTCAGCGCCATAATTTACGAAATGTTCATAACTTGCATCGTATTGTAAGTTTTTTATTTGATTCTGTTGGGTCTTATGTTTCTCCGACAAATATCGCTGCCCAATTAAATCACAACTCATCAAAGAAAATTTCACATAATACCATTATAAAGTATTTAGATTATCTTACTCAATCATATATTTTATATGCTTCACCTCGCTATGACATAAAAGGAAAAGGACTACTTTCTACTAACGAGAAATATTATATCGTTGATTTAGGATTAAAAAACATTACAGCTACAAATAAGTATGATACTGATTTAGGACGCAAACTTGAAAATACAGTTTACTTTGAACTCTTAAGACGTGGTGGAAAAGTTTATGTGGGAAAACATAACGATAGAGAAATTGACTTTGTGGTGCAAAAAGCAAATAATGAAAGAGAATATTATCAGGTAGCTTTTACTGTAAATGACGAAAAAACATTTAACCGTGAGATTTCGGCATTTGACAAAATAAAAGATAATTATCCTAAGTTTCTTCTAACACTTGATTTTGATAATATAAGCATAAATGGTATTCAAAAAATAAATGTTATTGATTGGTTGCTAGAATAAAATTATTAGGAACAGAAATGCCAGTGCATAACACCTAAAACACCTCAGAATATAAAAGTTCAACAATGTATAAAAATAACAGCCAAAATAGCAGTAAAATTAAAGCTTGTAGCTTGCTTCAACTTTCTTGTAACTTGACAGAAATGAAGTCCGCAATCGGCTACTATTCTTAATACTAATTGATAAATATTATAATTATCTCTATGGACAAACTTAAAATATATAAAGCTTCGGCAGGCTCGGGAAAAACATTTAAACTAACAGAAGAATATTTAAAATTAGTATTTGCAAACCCATATGCTTTCAAACAAATACTAGCTGTTACCTTTACTAATAAAGCAACAGCTGAAATGAAAAGTAGGATATTACAAGAATTATATTTACTAAGCAATAGCGATATATCGAACACAAATATTAAACAATCGGGACACAAAGATACTCTTTCGAATTTCTTTAATCTTTCTGATATTGAGATTAGTAAAAAAGCAAGAACAATATTAAACAATATACTTCACGACTACTCGAAATTCTCGGTTAACACAATAGATAAATTTTTTCAACAAATATTACGTTCTTTTACTAAAGAAATAGGAATACAACCGGGCTACCAAATAGAACTTAATAACGATGACATATTAAGCAAATCGATTGATGAATTAATGCACGAAATTGGCGACAATAAACAATTACAAGAATGGCTTATTAAATACTCTGAAAGCAAAATAAACGAAGGGAAAAACTGGGATTTTAATCGCGACTTAAAATCGTTAGGAAAACAAATATTTACAGAGAAGTACAAAGAGCAAAATCAAGATTTTATTGAAAAATCGGATAAAGACCTATTTAACAAATACTTAAGCACGTTAAACTCGATAAAATATAAGTTTGAAGAGAAACTTATTAAAATTGGGGAAGAAGCCATTGAATATATTTTTTCTAACAACCTTGATATTAGCGATTTTTTATCGGGTAAAGCAGGCGTAATAAACTATTTTTATAAGTTATCGAATAAGAAATTTGAAACACCAGGAAAACGAGTTTACGATGCCCTAGGGAGTGTAGAGAAATGGTATAAAAAATCATCTCCTAAAAAAGAAGAAATTACAAATGCAGTAAACAATAAATTATTAGACTTGCTAAAAGATGCAGTAAACTATTTTAATAATGAAAATATAAATTATAATACAGCAACAGCAATTTTAAGTAATTTCTATACATTAGGAATACTAAAAGATATCAATCGAAAAATTAAGGAATATTCGAAACTGAACAACATTTTTCTTCTTTCGGATGGTGCAAAATTGCTTAACGATATAATAAACAACAACGATACACCATTTATTTACGAAAAAACAGGAAATATCTATAAACATTTTTTGATTGACGAATTTCAAGATACATCAACTATGCAGTGGAAAAATTTTAAACCACTTATAACAAACAGTCTGTCGCAAAATAAAAAAAATATTATTGTTGGTGATATTAAACAATCGATATACCGTTGGAGAAATAGTGATTGGAGCATACTTGCACACCATGTAAATAACGATTTTAAACAATTCTTGCCAAAAACAGAATCGTTAGAACACAATTACAGAAGCCAAAAAAACATTATTAGTTATAACAATACAATTTTTGCATCAGCAGCATCAATACTACAAAACGATTTTAATTACAAAATTTTAGAAAACAAAAACATCTCAGACGATTTAAAAAATGAAATAATTACAGCATATCATGATTTATACCAGAAATCGCCTAATAATACAAAAGGAGGATATATATGTAATAAATTTTACGAAGATGATGATGAAAATACATGGAAAGAAAAAGTAAAAGAAAATATTCCCAAGATAATAGAACAACTACAAGATAAAAATTACAAATTAAAAGATATTGCAATATTAGTACGCACAAAAAACGAAGGAAAAGAAATTGCTGACACCATAATAGAATATAAAAACAGAACCAACAATAATTCCTACAAATACGATTTTATATCGAACGAATCTTTATTTCTAAACAATTCTGCATCTGTAAATTTTATTATTTCGATATTTCGTTACTTTATATTTCCCGAAAATACAATTAATAAAGCTGAGCTAATATACAGATATAATCGACAAAAGGATTCGGAAATTGAAAATATTCATAAGCTTTTTAATTACAAAAATAAATTACAAGACTATCTACCTGATGATGTTTTTTCGAGACTCGATAAATTAAAAAATCTACCGATTAATGAACTAACAGAAAAAATAATTTTACTATTCAACTTAAATCATGAAAAAACGGAACTTCCTTTTTTACAAGCATTTCAGAATGTAATATTTGAATTTTCGAAAAAAAATTCTTCCGAGATAAATACATTTTTAGAATGGTGGAACGAAAACAATAACAAACAAACATTAGTGGTATCAGACGAGCAAGATGCAATTAAGATATTAACTATTCACAAATCGAAAGGGCTTGAATTTAAGGCAGTTATTATCCCATTTTGTGTTTGGGATATATCGAAGTCGAGAAATGATGATATTCTTTGGTGCAAAACCCAAAAAGAACCCTTTAATAAAATTCCATTAGTACCTGTTACTTTAACAAAGAAACTAGAAAATACAATATTCGACAATACATATTACAAAGAAACGATGTACAAATATGTTGATAGTTTAAATATGACATATGTAGCATTTACACGAGCCAAGAATGCTTTATATACATTCTCGAAAAAACCGAAAGACGAAAACAAAATACCAAATATTGGCGATTTACTTCATTTTATTTTAACAAATACTTCATATCCTAAAATTCCGTTAAACGAAAAAAAACCTGAATTTGTAGAATTTAATAATTATTGGGATAACGAAAATCAAAAATTTGAACTAGGGAATATTCAAGAAAATATCTCTGATAAAGAATCTTCTAAAAACGATATTTTTTATATCGAAAATATCAGTCTATCGGAATTGCCAAGCTTCGATATTAAAAACAGACTAAATCTTAAATTACACAATCCCGAATATTTTAATTCAGAAAATACCAATAATAAAATTAATTATGGTAAAATGATGCACGAAATATTCGAGAATATTATTACAGATGAGGATATTCCTTCGGCAATTAATGAACAATTTAACGAAGGGAAAATTAATTTGTCGGAGAAAGAAATATTAATTAAAAAAATATATTCTACATTAAAAAACGAAGAAATAAAAAACTGGTTTAACAACAAATGGAGAGTAAAAACCGAAAACGAAATAATTTTACCTAATGGTAAGACATTCCGACCTGACAGGGTAATTTACAACGATAATGAAATGAAAATTATAGATTATAAATTTGGAGAAATAGATGAACTAAAACATAGAAAACAAATAACAAATTATAAAAACAGCCTAACAGAAATGGGATACAAAAATATCAAAGCATATATTTGGTATGTAGAAAAAAATAAAATAATAGAAGATTAAGAATACTAAAAAAAACAATAGAATGACTAATTATATTTGGGGACATGAGAGAAGATTTAATGCTTATAGCAATTATTTTAAGCAAACTTTTGGAGAAAGAATACAAAAGGTTACAATAGATGCAGGATTTACATGCCCTAATAGAGATGGCTTATTAGGTTTTGGTGGTTGTACTTATTGTAACAATAACGCCTTTAATCCATCGTACTGTGTTCCATCAAAATCGATAAAACAACAAATAAAAGAAGGGATAGAATTTCATAAGAACAGATACAGAAGAGCAAATAAATTTTTAGCATACTTTCAGGCTTATTCAAACACATATGCTTCGCTCGACAAACTAAAACAAATATATAATCAAGCTCTTGAAATTCCAGAGATTGCAGGTATAGTTATAGGAACACGCCCCGATTGTATTGATAATGAAAAATTGAAATACTTTAAAGAAGTCTCTGAGAGTCATTATGTTATAATAGAATATGGAATAGAATCGATATACAACAAAACTCTAAAACGAATTAATAGAGGACACACATTTGAAAAATCGTGCGAAGCAATTGAAAAAACTGCAGATATGGGTATTAATACAGGCGCTCATATGATATTTGGCTTACCGGATGAATCGGAAGATGATATTATGAAAGAAGCCGAAGTATTATCGAAACTCCCACTAAAAACAATCAAATTTCATCAATTACAGATTATTAAAGATACTGCAATGGAAACAGAATATAAAAAGTTTCCGGAAAACTTTAACTTTTTTACTCTTGATGAATATATAGATTTTTTTATACGATTTATCGAAAGATTCAATCCAAACATTGTTGTAGAACGTTTTGCAGGTGAAGTTCCTCCCTGTTTTCTTGCAGGACCGGGATGGGGAAAAATCCGTAACGACCAAATATTAAATAAATTCGAAAAACGATTGGAAGAATTAGACACATGGCAAGGGAAGTATTTTAATGTTTAATTATTAATAATAAATTGTAAATATGTAATTATAGTAATTTTGAAATTAAAGTTCAGGTTTTTAATTTGCTTATTGTAAGTTTATTAGTAACACCAACAATAGATATATGAAATTTAAACAAATTATATATACATTAATAATTGCCTTCACTATTTCGTGTAGTAATAACAAAACCGATTTTGAGTTACAAGATGGCGATTTACTGTTTCAAGACCTCGATTGCGGGGAGTTGTGCGAAGCTATAGAAAAAGTTACAACAGGAATTAATAATGCAGATTTATCGCATATTGGTTTAATTATAAAAAATAATAACAATAAACTAGTTGTTTTAGAAGCAATTGGGAAAAATGTGCATGAAACAGATATCGACAAATTTCTTAATCGCAATAGCGACAAACAAGGGAATCCGAAAGTTATTGTTGGAAGATTAAAATCTCGATATATAAAACTTATCCCTTTGGCAACAAAATATGCTAAAGACCTAACAAACAGGCCATACGACAATGTTTTCGATATTAATAACAATAGTTATTATTGCTCAGAGTTAATTTACTATGCTTTTTTGAAAGCAAACAATAACATAGCATTTTTTAAATTATTTCCGATGACATTTATCGACCCTGAAACAAATAAAACATTTCCGGCATGGACAGATTATTACAACACTCTAAAATGCGAAATTCCTGAAGGTAAGTTAGGATTGAATCCTGGCAGTATTTCTCGATCAGAGAAAATAGAAATAGTACATTACTATTACATAATAAAAAAATAAATTCAGTATAAATATGAATAGTTTTCTAAAAGAAGTTACCAAAGAATTATACACACAATATAAAAATCGAATTTCTGACAATTGTATTGTATTCCCAAATAAGCGAGCTGCATTATATTTTAAAAAATATCTCTCGGAAGAATCTGATAAGCCATTATGGGCTCCTAAATTAATTACCATAAACGAATTAATGTGCGAAATATCGGGAATTAAGGCAACAAATAATATCAAATTAATTTTCGAATTATATAAAATATATCGCAAGATTAAAACATCAACTGAAAGTTTCGACGAATTTTATTTTTGGGGAGAAATTATGCTTTCAGACTTTAACGATATCGACAAATATTTAGTAAATCCAAAACAGATATTTCAAAACCTTAGTGCCTTAAAAAACATACAAGAACAATTTAATTATCTCTCGCCTAGCCAAATTGAACTAATTATGCAATTCTGGAAAAGTTTTAACCCCGATAAATTTTCAGAAAATCAAGAAGAGTTTGTTCATATATGGGCAATTCTAAGTAATATTTATAGCAAATTCAGAGAAGAACTCAAAAAAACAGGTAATTCGTACGAAGGAATGATAAACAAAGATATTGCCGATAAGATAAATAATAATGAAAATCTAAAACTATCGAACTCCAAATATATCTTTATTGGTTTTAATGCCCTTAACGAATGCGAAAAAACATTATTCAATTATTTAAAAAAATCTAATAAAGCAGATTTCTATTGGGATTACGATAATCATTATCTCGACAAGCTTAATCACGAAGCAGGCAGATTTATTCGCGAGAATATAAAAAACTATCCTCCGCCAAAATATTCAAATATTAAATTTGATAATATTAACAAAGAGAAAAATATTAAGATACTTTCTACAGCTTCCGATATTGGTCAAGCAAAAGCTATTGCCCCATTGTTAAAAACAATAGATAATAACGAAATTAGCAACCCTAATAAACATGCTATTATTTTAACCGATGAGCAACTTTTAGTTCCAGTACTTTATTCTATTCCCGACACAATAAAAAAAGTAAATGTAACAATGGGATATCCTTTAAAAGACACTCCTATTTATGGTTTTATAAAACAAATAATTGAACTTCAGAAAAATATTAAGGTTAATAATACTAATGAAATATCATTCTTTTATAAACATGTTATCTCTATTTTACAACATCAATACATAAACAACAAAGACCCTAAGGCAAAAGAGCTTATAAACGATATTACAAAAAACAACAAAATATATTTAACTAAAAACGAGTTAAATATCTCTGCTATAACATCTAAGATATTTTTTAAAATTGATAATCATAATAAAATATCGGAATACCTACTCGATATACTTAATGAATTATTTCATAAGCTTGAAAATAATAATTCCGAAAATCAAAATCTCGAACAAGAATATATCTATCATCTATTTATAACTATTAAACAATTAAACGAAGTATTAAGCGGATCGAATATTACAATACAATTTGACACTTACTTAAACCTACTCGACAAAATTATTCAAAGCATTAATATCCCATTTACAGGTGAACCATTAAGCGGCATTCAGGTAATGGGAATATTAGAAACAAGAGCCATTGATTTTGAGAATTTAATTATTCTTTCGATGAACGAAGGAATATTCCCGAAAATAAGCACTTCCATGTCTTTTATTCCATATAATTTACGTCGAGGTTTTAATTTACCCGCAATAGAATATCAAGATTCTATTTTCTCGTATTATTTTTATCGTTTACTTCAACGTGCCAAAAACATTACTCTTATATACAATTCTAGTTCAGATGGTTTTCAAACCGGAGAAATGAGTCGATTTATTCATCAGTTAAAATTCGAGACTAAGCATAATATTAAACACTATAACTTATCGTACGATATTAGTTCAAAACCACAAGAAAAAATTTCTATTCATAAGAATGCAAACATAATTGCAAAACTAAATAATTATCTTGGAGAAGAACCTACACGCAGTTTATCGCCAAGTGCTATTAATATGTATTTAAGCTGTAAACTTAAATTTTATTTCAGATATATTGCAGGATTAAAAGAACAAGAAAATTTACTGGAAGAAATTGATCCTCTAACATTTGGAAACATATTACATAATACTATGGAGAAATTATATACTCCATTTCTCGGAAAAACAATAAGTACAGAAAATATAAAATCGATAAAGCAAAACACAATTGAAGAATCTATTAACGAAGCCCTTAAAAAAGAGTTTAATATAAAAAAAGAAAAGAAAATAATTCTAAGCGGAAAAAATATTATTATTCGAAAAATCTTAAATAACTATGTAAATCAAACACTTAAAATAGACAGCAAATATGCTCCTTTCGAAATAATTGGTCTCGAAGATGAATTAGAAACAAAAATAACTGTTGAAGTAAATAACACAAAAATAAATATAAATATAAAAGGGAAAATTGACAGGATAGATAAAATTAACAATGGTATTAGGATAATTGATTATAAAACCGGAAAAGCAGTTCAGAGATTAATCGGTAATATAGAAAAATTATTTTCAGAAGAAAGTAAAAATAGAAATAATGCAATATTTCAAACTTTGCTATATTCAAAATTATATTACAACAATTTTAATCCTACAGAATCGATAACACCAGGAATATACTCTATACGTAATTCTCATGATAAGAATTACGATTATCACCTACAATTTAATAAAAAAAAAGTTACTAATTATAAACACATCGACGATGAATTTACGGCACAGCTTTCGAAAATTCTTGCCGAGATATTCGATACACAAACAAATTTTGCCCAAACAAATGATATAAAGAATTGTGAGTATTGCGACTATAAAACTATTTGCAACAGATAAATATCATTTTTTTACTAGATAAAAAATTATTTAATTCATATTATTTATTACCTTTGAAACAAGGACTTATGAATTTATAAACAATGATAAAAGATTTTTACAACTATAAAGTCAAAATAAAAGACCAACCATTTAAAACATCGGCAGGAATAAAATTAGAAAATACCGCAACAATTTCTTTTTACGACAAAAACAAAAAAGAAATTTACTATATAGAATTAGGATTTATTTCTAAAAATACAATTTTTAATTGGATAGACGAAGAAAAAGATATTTTATTAGACGATTGCTATATAGAAAATTTCTCTTTATCGGAATATCGCGAAAGTCGCGAATTAGATAAAAAAGCAATAATAAAACTACATGGATTTTCGGCCTACAACACTTATTTCGACTCGAGAATAGAAACAGACTTTTCGTATGCCGAATTCGATATAGATTATAAAAATTTCGAAGGTTCTCATTTTATTAATGGCGCAGTTTCGTTCCACAATGTAAACTTTAACCATGGCGGCATAAATTTTAGTTATGTAATATTTAACAATGGGAATATCGATTTCTCGAATATTCGCTTTGGTAATGGGGAGATAAATTTTAAAAATTCGTATTTTGGTTCCGGACATAAAAATTTCAAATATGCCCATTTTGGCGAGGGGCAAACACTATTTGTAAATACCGAATTTAACGATGGTGATGTTTCCTTTATAAATTCTGAATTTGAAAAAGGCAAAGTTTCATTTAAAATAGCACGCTTTGGTAAAGGAAAAATAGATTTCCATTTTGCTCGTTTTAAATCCGGAGATATTTCTTTCGAGAGAACAGAATTTGGTGACGGGAAAGTCGATTTTAGAACAACAGAATTCAATAATGGGAAAGTAAATTTTAACAGATCGACATTTGGCAAAGGAGAAAAAACTTTTGAAGCCAGCCAACTTAAAGAAGGAAGACTATCGTTCAGAAAAACAGATTTTGGTAGTGGTGATGTAATCTTCGATTTATGTGAATTTAATAATACCAAAGTATCATTAGACAATGCTAAATTCGGCAAAGGCAACTTGTCATTTTTTAACGCCAACATAAAAACTCTCTCGTTAAAATCGTGCCATTTAGATCATTACGTAGATTTACGTTTAGCTAATTGCGATTTTGTTAATATATCTGATGTTATCGGACGAGATATTATTGACATAAGACCATATGATTTTGCCATAAATATAAAAACACTAAATCTTGTAGGAATGCGGCTTATAGGAAGATTATATATCGACTGGTTCGATAATAATGTTAAAAATTTAATAAACTCGCAAACAGATACAAGCAATAAAGAAAAATCGGAACAATTCAGGATACTAAAAGAAAATTTTAATTTTACAGGACAATATATCGATGAAGACAAAGCCTACGTCGAGTTTAAACGCTATGAGATGAAAGCCGACATAGAAGAAAACAAAAAAAACAAATTATTTAAACGTCTCCTGATGCATCCTTCTTTTGGTTTTCGATGGTTGGTTTTCGATAAAATGGGACTATATGCAACAGATCCTCTACGAGTATTAATAAGTATGTTATTTTCATATTTATTCTTCTCTTTTCTATACACTATACTTCCATATTTTTTCAACACAAGTATAACATCATCGGTTGGCGATCCGGATAATCTATCGCGAATAAATGTTGCCTTTTATCATAGTGCTGTAACATTCTTAACAATTGGTTATGGCGACTACTATCCGTCGGGAATAATACGTTTTCTTTCAGGTATAGAAGGCTTTATTGGACTATTCTTAATGTCGTATTTCACTGTTGCTTTTGTTAGAAAAATTTTACGCTAAGTTTTTTAGTACA
>CAZDCZ010000091.1:0-11078 GCA_964504155.1 uncultured Bacteroidales bacterium
TGTCTCATTTGTTGCGCGTGTCTCATTTATTATCTGTGTGTTTTGGAAATCCCGCGTGTCGCATTTTTTTTTTTAAACGGACATTTCATCATTATTCCGATTTTTTCAAAACAAAAAAATCGTCCGTTTTCCAATTTTGCGGATTGCTGCGAATATAATTTTCAATTTTTATCAATTCGTTTTGATTGCGGATAATGTGATCGTAATAATTCCGTTGCCAAGCAAACGATTTATTCCAGGCTTGTATTATTTGTTTGGTACAAGCAGCTTTGAAACCGGCAATTATAGATGCCGTATTATTTTTTTGCCGACCGAAACTGTTTTTATATCCGAAAGTTTGCGGTATTTTATTATTTTTCTGTGGCAGAACGGGATTATCAATAAATAAAACCGTATGAAAATGGTTGGGCATCACGCAAAACGCACCCAAAGAAATATTTTTTCGTATTTGTTCGGTTTTTAAGCATTCCGTTTGAATAATTTTACCGAAATCGTTTAACAGCATTTCACTGTTTACTATTTTACCGAATTCACAAATATATTTTGCCGTACAAATGGTAATGAAATATGCCCCTTCCGATGCATAATCATAGCCCTGTATTCACGTAATTTTATATTTGTCTTTGTATAATTCCGACATATTGCAAATATATAAATTTTATGTTTGTTTATTCCGTAGAGACACGTTGCGTGTGTCTCGTTATAAATTACGAACGTTGCGTAGAGACGCCTTGCGGGCGTCTCATTTGTTATCTGTGCGTTTCATTTAATTCGCAGCCTCATTATTTAATAGAGACAGCCGCAAGCTGTCTCTGCCAGAAAATTAATAAAGATAGAATTGAAAAAAGGATTTAATAGATATTGTAATAAGTATTAAATGTTTTATTTTAAATAATTATAAATAAACGTAAAATATTCTTAATTAATTAGATAACATTTGCATAATATTGTTTTTTAAAGTAAATTTATTCTGTTGTATAAATAAGAATATTTATGTTAAAAAAATTAGTAAAGAATTTTGTTCCTCCCAAAATTTGGAAAATCCCAGTTGTTATAATATTAGCTGTGTTTACTGGTCTTGGATTATATTCTATTTATTTATCTAAAACATGGTCTTATTTGTCCGATAAACCAGAAGCATGTGTCAATTGTCATATTATGGGTCCACAATATGCTACATGGAACCATAGCTCGCATAGAGAATATGCCAGTTGTAACGATTGTCACGTTCCTCATGATAACTTTTTCAGAAAATACTATTTTAAAGCTAAAGATGGTTTAAATCATGCTACACTTTTTACTCTTAGAGCTGAAAGACAAGTAATTTTTATTGGAGAAGCAGGTAAACATGTAGTGAAAGAAAATTGTATCAGATGTCATACATCTTTACTAAATCAATCAAAATTAATTTCTCAAACTAAAGGAAATTATAAGGTTCATAATACAAATAGAGAATGTTGGGAATGTCATAGAGAAGTTCCTCATGGAAGAGTAAGTAGTTTATCGAGTGTTCCTAACGCAATTGTTCCTGTTCCAAAAAGCCCGGTACCCGATTGGTTAAAAGAAATGCTCAAAAAATAGAAAGCAAGAGTTAGTCTAATATTTATTATAGAATTAAATAAGAAATAAAAAAAATAACTAATTAATTAATATTCTATTTAGTAACGAAAACTAAAGGCAAATGAAATCAATTAGCGAAAGAATTAAAAGCAAACCTTGGTTAGCATGGTTGTTGTTTTTTGCAACTATTATAATAGTATTTCTATTAGGCTTATTAGCATCTTCTATTATGGAAAGAAGAGCCGAAGCAGTTTTTGCATATACTCCACAGATAGAAATTTCTGATTTAGAACCAAGAAATGAATTATGGGGGAAGAATTTTCCTAGAGAATATGATGCATGGCTTAAAACTAAAGAGACAGATTTTAAATCAAAATATAATGGCAATGCAATGATTGATATGTTGGAAGAAGATCCAAGAATGGTTGTTTTATGGGCTGGATATGGGTTTTCTGAAGACTACACACAAGGCAGAGGACATTCGTATGCTATTATCGATCAAAGAAATTCTTTAAGAACAGGGGCACCAATGGGCAAAGATGAAGCTAATGATCCTATGCCTGCTACTTGTTGGACATGTAAAGGGCCTGATGTGCCAAGAATAATGCACGACTTGAGCACAAAAATGGGATTGCAAGAAGGAATAGCAGAATTTTATAGAGGAAAATGGAGTAGATGGGGTGAAGAAATAGTCAACCCAATAGGATGTGCCGATTGTCACGACCCGAAAGATATGAATCTTCGTATATCTCGCCCTGCACTTGTTGAAGCTTTTCAAAGACAAGGTAAAGATATAACACAAGCAAGTCATCAAGAAATGAGAACGCTAGTATGTGCCCAATGCCATGTCGAATATTATTTCGATAAAAGCAAATTTAAAGATAGTCCCTATTTAACGTATCCATGGGATAAAGGAATGACATGTGAAGATGCTGAAAAATATTATGACGAAAAAGAATTTAAAGATTGGACGCATAAACTAAGTAAGGCCCCAATGCTTAAAGCACAACATCCGGGATATGAAATTTACCTTACCGGAGTGCATGCCGATAGAGGCGTTTCTTGTGCCGATTGTCATATGCCATACAAAAACGAGGGAGGAGTAAAGTATACAGATCATCACATACAAAGTCCGTTAAATAATATTGCTAATTCATGCCAAGTATGTCATCGCGAAGAAACAGAAAAATTAATAGCGAATGTATATGAGCGACAAGATAAAATTATTCAAAACAGAAATAAGTTAGAAGAATTACTTGTTCGTGCTCATGTAGAAGCAAAATTTGCTTGGGATAAAGGTGCTACAGATATACAAATGAAAAATATATTACTCGATATTCGTCATGCTCAATGGAGATGGGATTATGCAGCTGCCAGTCATGGAGGCTCGTTCCACTCACCTGTTGAGATAGGCCGTATAATTACAACAGGTATTACTATTGCTCAAGAAGGAAGAATAAAACTAGCAAGAGTTTTAGCTCATCTTGGCTATAATAAAGAAGTTGCATACCCAGATATTAGCACAAAAGCAAAAGCACAAAAATATATTGGCTTAGACATGAAAAAACTCAATGCAAAAAAGAAAGTGTTTATAAAAAAAGTTGTTCCTAAATGGCTCGAGAAAGCTAAAGAAAGAGAAGACTCGTGGACAGAAAAAAACAACATATAGTAAAAAATAATTTTAACAATATAAAAATAAACTTAAATAAGTAAACTGCTTCATATTGAAAATGCAAAATAACTATTAATATATCGATGTACATATTTATTGTGTAGTGTCTTTGTTATATCAAAATTATTTTTTTCTAATTAATAAATAGCAAACATTATAATTATTTGAGCTAAGTTAGACTTTTCAATAAATACTAGTTTACACATTTAAGGAATAAGTATAATATACTAAATGACAAAAAATAATAAAGTAATTTGGCAATATCCATGGGGATATATTGAGAGTTTTCTTATTGCAATAAGTTTAGTGGTTTTAGGATTTTCCCTTGATTTTGTTAGCGAAACTAAAATGTCAGTAATTCATTGGCCTACTAATTTATATATTGGAGTAGCAGTAATAATTTTGTTATTATTACTACATTCTTTTTTTAAAGAGAAAAAAATTATTAAATGGCTCTCTAATGTTAAAACATCAATTAGTGCAATAAGTATTTATGCATTTTTAGTTCTATTAATGGGGCTAATTCCACAAGGATCTCCAAAAGCTAGTGGTTTCATTCACGAAATAGCGTTAACAAATATAGTTCATAGTTATGCATTTTTATTTGCACAAACATATTTACTAGTTGTATTAGGAATGGTTATTTTAAGAAAAGGAATTACTTTAAAACCAAAGGATATTGCTTTTTTTTTAAATCATTTTGGTTTATGGCTCACCTTATTTGCAGCAAGTCTAGGTGCCGGCGATTTACAAAGAGTTAGCCTAACAGTGAATAAGTCAGATGCTGTATATTCAGGTATTAATCAAAAAGGAAAAGTTATTCCTGATCTAGGAATAGCTATTAAACTTATTGATTTTAAGATAGATGAATATTCTCCAAAAGCTTTTATTGTAGATAATAAATCGGGCGATATATTAAATAAAAGTTTGTTTTATCTTGAAAAAGGGAATAAAGCAGAAATAATGAATTGGCAGTTTGATGTTACAGAATATTTTAATTATGCTGTAAATACAGGCGGTAAATTTTATTCGGTATTAGATTATGGTGCACCACCTGCTGCATATGTTGTAGCAAGAAACATGAAAAATAATATTGTAAAAAAAGGATGGTTAAGTTGTGGGAGTTTTAGATATAAAGGTGATTTCTTAGAATTATCGGATGAAACTATACTTGTAATGGCTGAGCCTGAACCTAAAAAATATTCTTCGCATATTAAAGTTTATACCGAATCTGGAAAAATTATTAGCGATACTGTTTTTGTAAATAAGCCTATTTCTGCAAATGGATGGAAAATTTATCAAATCGATTACGATCAGGAGAAAGGTCGATGGTCGGAAATTAGTGTTCTAGAATTAGTGAAAGATCCTTGGATTAAAGTAGTGTATTTTGGAATATTTTTAATGATGTTGGGTGCCATTTATATGTTTTGGGTTGGGAATAAGAAAAAAATACTATAATGAATATATTTAACTTTAATAATATAGCATTTACAAGCATTGTATTATGGATTATTGCTATGCTCTTTATTTTATTCGATAAAAAAATAAAGAAAGCCATATTAATAGGAAATATCCTAACAATTATTGGGACATTACTTATTATTGTTTTTTTATCTATTATGTGGATAGAAATTGAGAGACCTCCTTTCCGAACACTTGGCGAAACCAGAATATGGTATGCTGTATTTTTGCCAATAGTAGGAATATTAACTTTTAATAACTGGAAATATAAATGGTTTTTGTTTTACAGTTTATTTCTTGCCATATTATTTTTAATAATTAATATTTTAAATCCTGAAAATTTCGATAAAACATTAATGCCTGCATTACAAAGTCCATGGTTTGTCCCACATGTAATTGTATATATGGTATCGTACGCTTTCTTAGGAGTTTCCTCACTGGTATCTGCCTGGGGAATATATCTATTAAAATTCAAAACATTTAAAACAGAGCTCTTAGATAAGGCCGATAATTTAGTTTATATAGGTTTCTCCTTCCTTACTTTGGGTTTATTGTTTGGAGCGTTATGGGCAAAAGAAGCCTGGGGGCACTATTGGACATGGGATCCCAAAGAAACATGGGCATTGCTTACTTGGTTTGCTTACTTGTTATATATACATTTCCGATATCGACATAAAAAGAAAATTGTAATTGCTCTTTGGATACTTGCTTTAGCATTTATTATCTTACTAATATGTTGGGTGGGAATTAATTATCTTGCTGTAGCTAGTAATTCTGTACATACTTATGGTAGTTAGAATTAATTACTATAAAGAATAATAAATACATAATCATTATTTTAATTCTAATTAGTAATAATATTGTTAAGGCTTAGGATTTCGATATTTATCCTAAATTAAAAGACAATAATATTATTATGCCAGATTTATCTAAGAATACCTCGCTAGCGCGGATTTGCAATCCGGGCTAATATATAAATGAAAATAAAAAAATAATGTCAGATAAATATAAAATATGAGATAAGGATAAAACATACCTGCCAACCGACAAGGCAGGCTTTGTAACATTAACAACTGTTAGATGGATTTAAGAGAAAAAAATAAAAATTAATTACATATGGGTAGAAATGTAAAAGGCACGGATTGCAAATCCGCGCTAGCGTGTTTAATAGAAATATAACAAAAGGCACGGAAAACATTTCCGCGCTAGCGGGGTAAAACAAGATAATAAATATTATATAACTAGAAAGTAGTATTTATTTAATAAGGTTTATCAAAACATTTCTGTTAAGTATTTTTATACTTTTTCCTTCGGCATAAATTATTTTATCATTATGTAATTCGCGAATAACCCTTCCTAAAGCAGGACGCGAAACACCAAATAAATCAGCAAGTTTTGTTTGCGATAAAGGCAAAATTAAGATATTGTTATCTTGCTTAGCAAGATTAATTAAATAATGTGCAAATTTTCCTTTAATTGTTTGAAACGATAAGAATTTTAGTTTTGTAGATAAAAATTGAGACTTAGTTGAAATTATATTCAAATAATTCATTAGTACTGTTTGGTTGAGTTGTAAAATTTTTAAAAATACATTTTTATGAAAATACAATAATTCAACATTGTTATTTGCAACAATATCAACCGGGTAGTTATTGTTTTCTCCAAATAGAAATGCAGGAGCTAATGTTCGTGGACTTTCAATGTCTTCAATTTTAATTACTTTTCCCGAATAATCAACCATTTCTCCTCTAACACTTCCTCGTAGTAATATATTAATTCCATTTAATTCACTTCCTGAAAATGCGATTGTTTCGTTTTTTGTAAATTTTTTATTCTTATAAGTAATAGAAACTAGTAAATCGTCAATTTCGTTAGGAGCTAGACCTTTGAATAAAAGAGTGTTAACTAATATTTGATGCATAGTGTGATTTTTTTCACAAATATAATCATAATTGTAACATATGTTACCGTTTTGCTTTAATTTAAGATTATACATTTGTACTATAATTATAATTCTAATATTATGAAAAGAGAAATTGTAAAAATAGATGAAACATTATGCGATGGTTGTGGTTTATGTATTCCAAATTGCCACGAAGGAGCTTTGCAAATAATCGATAATAAAGCAAGATTAGTAAGCGATTTAATGTGCGATGGATTGGGAGCTTGTATAGGACATTGTCCGCAAGGGGCTATTACTATTGAGAAACGTGAAGCTGAAGCATACAACGAAACAAAGGTAATGGCAGATATGGTAACAAAAGGTAAAAATACTGTTATTGCTCATTTAATTCATTTAAAAGATCATCAAGAATATAAATTTGTGGACGAAGGATTAAATTATTTAAAAGCAAATGAACAGAATTTGCCTTTCGACTTAAACGAAGTTATTACAACAGTACATAACAATAAAAAATCATCGTGTGCAAGTGGAGGTTGCTCAGGTTCTGCACCTGTAAGCATTACAGAAGATATTAATTCCGATTCTGCGATGGGTAGTTTAAAGTCAGAGTTAAGACAATGGCCGGTTCAGTTTCATCTTGCTAATCCTTCGGCCTCGTATTTTAAAAATTCCGATTTGTTGTTGGCGGCCGATTGTGTTGCATTTTCAATGGGAAATTTCCATCAAGAATACTTAAAAGGAAAACAATTAATTATTGCTTGTCCGAAACTCGATAGCGCCCAAGAAAGTTATTTGCAGAAGTTAATTCATTTAATTGAACATGCAAAAGTAAACACTATAACTATTATGATGATGGAGGTGCCTTGTTGTGGTGGCTTGAAATTGTTAGTACAAAAAGCTCAACAGTTCTCGAAAAGAAAAGTGCCAATAAAAGAAATTGTTGTTTCTATAAAAGGAGAAATCCTTAAAGAAGAATGGATTTAATCAATATCAATTATTATAAATAAAAACAATTAGTTAAATTTAAAAAAAATAATTATTATGAGTATGTTTTGTTATCAATGTCAGGAAGCTGCAAAAGGAACCGGTTGTACAATTGGTGGAGTATGTGGCAAAAAAGAAGATTTAGCAAATATGCAAGATCTTTTAATCTTTGTATTAAAAGGAATATCTATTTACGGTACAGAAGCTCGTAAATTGGGTATTGAAAACGAAAAAGCAAATAAATTTGTTTTTAATAGTTTATTTATGACAATTACAAATGCAAATTTCGACAATAATCGTTTTATCGAAAGTATCAGAGAAGGATTAAAACTTCGCGATGAATTAAAAGAAGCCTATATTAAAGCCGGAGGTTCAATTGCTGATGATATTCACGAATCGGCAACATGGACAGGAGATACTGTTGAAGAATTTGAAGCAAAAAATGGTTCAATAGGTGTTTTGTCTACCGAAAACGAGGATATTAGAAGCTTACGTGAATTAGTTATATATGGATTAAAAGGAATAGCTGCTTATACTGAGCATGCATTTAATTTAGGATACGAAGAAAATGGTCTTTATGTATTTATGCAAAAAGCACTAGCTGCTACAACAAACGATAACTTAAGTGTTGACGAATTAGTTGCTTTAGTTCTCGAAACAGGTAAATATGGTGTCGATGGAATGGCCTTATTAGATAAAGCAAATACCGAGTCATATGGTAATCCGGAAATGACAGAGGTAAATATTGGTGTTAGCAATAAACCCGGTATTCTTATTTCGGGTCACGATTTAAAAGATATTGAGCAATTGTTGAAGCAAACAGAGGGAACAGGAGTCGATGTTTATACTCATAGCGAAATGCTTCCTGCTCACTATTATCCTGCTTTTAAAAAATACGAGCATTTTGTAGGTAACTATGGTAATGCTTGGTGGAAACAAAAAGAAGAATTCGAAAGTTTTAATGGTCCAATTCTTTTTACAACAAATTGTATTGTACCTCCAACAAAAGGAGCAAGTTACAAAGATAGAATTTATACAACAGGAGCGTCGGGATTAGACGGAGCAATACATATTGAAGCCGATGAAAATGGATATAAAGATTTCTCGGCAATTATAGAACAAGCGAAAAAATGTGATTCTCCTATAGAAATAGAAAAAGGAAAAATTGTTGGGGGATTTGCACATAATCAAGTAATAGCATTAGCCGATAAGGTTGTTGATGGGGTTAAAACCGGTGCTATTAAGAAATTCTTTGTAATGGCAGGTTGCGATGGCAGAATGAAATCGCGCGATTATTATACCGAGTTTGCCGATAAATTGCCAAAAGACACAATTATTTTAACTGCCGGTTGTGCAAAATATCGTTATAACAAACTTGAATTAGGCGATATTGGAGGAATTCCTCGTGTGCTTGATGCCGGACAATGTAACGATTCGTACTCATTGGTTGTTATTGCTCTTAAATTAAAAGAAGTTTTCGAACTTAACGATATTAATGACTTGCCAATAGCATATAATATTGCATGGTACGAACAAAAAGCAGTTATTGTACTTCTTGCTTTACTTTCTCTTGGAGTTAAAGATATTCACTTAGGACCATCACTACCTGCTTTCTTTTCGCCAAACGTGACTAAAGTATTAGTTGAGAACTTTGGTATTGCAGGAATTGGCAAAGTGGATGACGATATTAAAATGTTCATGAATTAAATAATTTTAAATAGTTTATCGCAAAGAATGTAATTTAAAAAGTAACAAATTTTTAAAAAAAAGTTATGGAAAATTTATCAATTGACATGAATCATAAATATGCACAATTTATGGATTTAATGAAACAAACAGGAGAAATTGCTCCGGGATATGCAAAAGCACTTATGGGTTTTGTACAACAAGCAGAAAAACCGGGAGCTCTCAGCAGTAAAACAAAAGAGCTTATTTCAATAGCTTTAAGTGTTACATCTCATTGCGAATATTGCATTGCGGTTCATACTAAAGCTGCAATTGAGAAGGGTGCAACAAAACAAGAAATTTTAGAATCTTGTCTTGTTGCCGGAATTATGGGCGGAGGTCCTGCTATTGCATATTTACGATATGTATTAGATGCTTGCGAACAATTCGGAGCAAAATAATTTCAGCTAATCGAAATGAGCATTCTTTAAAGGATGCTCATTTTTATTTTAATAACTTTGAGTCCATTCCGAAAAGCCGCTAAGCGGTTAACTTTACAAAAAGACTGAAAGCTATAAATTTGTATGTCAGTTTGTTATAAATCCGCTAAGCGGCTATAAATTGACAACTTTAGTTTTCGGAGTAGTCTCAACTTTGTTTTAATAAAGTAGTACTAACTTTAAAATTAAGAAAAATGAAAATCCAAGATTGGGAAACGGCTTCCAAAGTGCCATTTAATATAGATGGGAAAATAATGTTTTCGGAAAATCCTATAGAATTAGTGCATTTAAAATTGGCTCCCGGCGAATTACTTGATATGCATAAAAATCCGTTCGATGTAGTTTTCTACGTGCTAAAAGGAGAGGGAGTTTTAACATGCGAAGGGGAAAGTAAAACTTATTCTCCTTTTGTTGCTATTGAAGTAAAATCGACCGAGATGCGTGCATGGAAAAACGAGGGAAAAGAAGATTTTGAGATTCTTGTAATAAAAATATTAAATTAATTGCTAATCTATTTGTTTGCTATGGCAAAAGTCGAGGGAATATACAGTATTCTAATTTTCGATATTCAGAATTTGTAATTCGTAATTTATTTCAGCGGTTTTAACAAATATTCTAAGCCATTTAATTGTATCTCGTACATTGTTGCTAAGAGCATTCCTAATTTGCCGTCAGGAAAACCTTTTCGCGAATACCAAAGAAGGTAGTGTTCAGGCATATCACAAATTAAGTAGCCTTTGTATTTGCCAAAAGGCATTCTAAAAGTAACTAAATCGGTTAAAATTTTCTTATCCATAGTAGTCTATAATATTAATAATTGATAATTGTACTTTATTCTTTTGTATATACCTTGCCTTTAATAATTTTGTTCGCAACTTTATTTTTGTATATCGTTGTTTCGCGGGCAAATTGTGTTTTACATTTCGGACATTTTAAATCGTCATTAGTATAGTCGTCCTTAATTCTATCTTTAAAACATTTTACAAGATGTCCATGCTTTATGATATTTATATAATAGAGTTTTACAATTTGAACAATATATTTTAATTGTCTTGAAATTTGTCATTAATAATACAATTTATTCCATATTCTAATTTTACAGATTAAACAGAATTAAGATTTTTTAGTTTTTTCGCCCTTAACCCTAAAGGAAGAAAACTAAAAAATCAATCTGTTCCCTTTAGGGGGCAAGGATAAAAACAGGTTGATTTTGTGTTAAAGCATAGTCTGTCAAAGTAGAACTAATTAGTTGTTTGTTTTAGTTAAGAGAGTAATTATGCAAATTTAGAAAAAAAATTAATAGCAAAGGCTAAAGTTCTTTTTTTGATTAGAT
>CAZDCZ010000092.1:0-11044 GCA_964504155.1 uncultured Bacteroidales bacterium
TGGTAAATCAGAGACCGATGACATACAAACAGATTATTGTCTAAATGCCTAATTCGATAAAAATAATTGCCGAAATAGTAGTAAATATGAGCATTGTAGCCCGCATAAAATTTAGTAGTAAAATGAAAAATTCTAATTACGAAATCGGCTACTATTCTTATACTAAACGTTATGGACAATTAGGTACGTTAAAGGGACATAGTTTACACTTTTTAGCTTGTAATTTGTAGTAAAAAAACAAATTCATCTGACAGACAAAGGTACATACTGGATTCATGCGTTTGAAAACTTTTTCTCAATTAATTATATCAATAAATTCTGGAGTACTTCAAAAAATAATCCTTGGCCGGAAAAGATAATTTTGTAATTTAGTTAAAATTTTTATCACCAATAATAAAACAAGGAGACTGTCATGAAAAAAGTAATAATCATAATCTTCTTTTTGACACTAAATATTAATTTATTTAGTCAATTACAGCACTATTATGTGCAACCAAATCAGACAGATGCTAATTATGCACCACAAGACAGTAACTATATTGTTATAAATACTTCTACACAAATTAATAAGTTATTCTTGTTTTTTGGTGGTACTTATAGTAGTCCAAAACATTATAGATTTATTTGTAGTGTAGCAGCAAATTATGGATACGATGCAATAAGCTTATGCTATATAGATACTGTTCCTGTTTATCCATTTGGTAATAGTTCAGATAGTTTGGTTTTCGATAAATTCAGACAAGAAATATCCTTTGGAACACCGCAAAGTCCTTTCGTATCGGTAGATACATTAAATTCTATTTATACAAGAACTTTAAAACTTATTCAATATTTATCAGCAACATATCCTTCTCAAAATTGGGGGCAGTATTTACTTACACCAACAACATTAGACTGGTCAAAAATTGCAGTAAGCGGACATTCACAAGGTTCGGGGCATGCAGCTTATTTAGCAAAATATTTTCCGGTAGAAAGAAATGTAATGTTTTCCGGTCCGAATGATTATAGTTCTCATTACAGTCGTTCAGCTCATTGGTTAAGGCAGGTGGGTGTTACTCCAATAAATAAACAATTCGTTTTTCTTCATTTACAAGATGAAGTAGTTCCTTTCGAACACCAATTTACTAATATGTCAGGTTTGGGAATGCTTCAAACAGGTGATACAACTATTGTTGATAATGTTTTACCACCATATTTGAATTCTCATAGTTTGTATTCAAATGTCGACCCTGCAATAGCTAATCAATATCATGGTTCAACTTGTATAGGAATATATACACCAATGAATTCGGGAGATACTGTTTTTGCACCCGTTTGGAAATATATGTTAACAACATCTGTAACAACAGGAACAACAAATTTTTACACTAAAATTCCTGAAATAAATATTTATCCAAATCCAACAACAGGAATATTTATAATTAAAGGAAATGGTATTCAATTTATTGAAATTGCAAATATTAGCGGGCAAATAGTAAAACAAGTATCAATTAATAATTTACAATTCACAATTGATTTAAGCAATCAACCGAAAGGAATATATATAATTAAAATAGTAACAGATAAAGGAACAACAGTTAAAAAAGTAATGTTGGAATAAGTTTTTGCAGTAATTAATTCGAGTAATAACTTAAAAGAAAAAGATATGCTTTTAAAGATGAAAGAAAAAATTGGTTTAGTTGTTTTCGTTTTGTTCATAAATTCGTGTATAGTAGATGCTCAAATCGAGTCGGGAATTTACGATAATGGACTAAAAGTAGCTTATAATCCTTCTGTAAGTTTATTAACAGCTTACTACGAAGGCTATTCCGGATACGACGAAAGTGCCGATAGCCCAAGATTCTCTTGTGTTTTTTATATACATGGCTATATGAAAGATAGTATTTCTGAAGTTGAAACATACTTCCCTTTAGATAAAAGCGAAGTTTTGATAAATGGTAAAATAAAACTGCTTAAAAAAAATGTAGTTTCGATTAAACTTAATAGCCAGCATGGTGGGTGTTGGAATGTATGAAATTTTAGCGAAGATTATACAAATTTCAAGCTCGAAAAAAGTAACAACTGGATTGAAATTAGGTATATCAACATTGAAAAAGCATATTTCTATTCCGAAAAGCAGGAAGAAACTAAAAGAAAAGCTTTTGTTTTAAAAGGAGATATTGTATATATCGACAAAATTGAAGATGAATGGATTCATTGTAGCTTTTATGGGAAAACAGTAACAAAAGGGTGGGTAAAATTAGAATCGGTAAATCAAAATTAATTAAGTAGAAAATTCGTGAACCTTTAGCTCATGCCTGGCATAATTTTTCGGGTTCAACTAAATCGCTATATAATTTTACAAATATATTAATGTAAAAAAGTAGTATCACTATAAGAAATGTTTCGATCTGAGAAATAAGCTTATTCGTTGTTAGTAGTGGTTTGTAGCGCTTTTTGTTTTCTTTTTAGTTTGATAATTAAAAAATAATAATTAACTTAGTGATTATTTGAATTAATAAACAATTGAATAAGAATTATGAATAATTTTATAAAAAATCTGATTTTTTTTTTATTTATTTTATTAATTCAAGACTCACTTTTTGCGCAAGTTTCTATTAAGAGAGAGTATCCAGTTAGCATAGAGAAGAAGCTGGATATTAATATCCCCGAAATTATACTTCCCGAGATTAATTATCGGAATATTCGTAAAATTGAACAAAGGCACAGAGCATCGAGACTAAAATCTTTACGATTTGCCGAAATGATTAATGTCGATATTGATATTAAAAGAGATGGTGTTTTAACGATTTTGCCTGATGGTAGTAAGTTGTGGTTGTTGAAAATTAAATCGAAAAAGGCATATTCTTTAAGTGTATATTTCGATTTGTTTGTTTTGTCTAACAAAGCCGAATTATATATTTATAACTCCGGTAATATGAGTAATATTGGGGCTTTTACAAGTTCGAATAATAAATTAAATAAGCATTTAGCTATAGCTCCTGTTAAAGGCGATGAAATAGTAATTGAATATTTCGAGCCACAAAATATTAAAAATAACGTACAGTTACATATTAGTAGAATAGGGCACGATTATAAAGATGTTTTTTCTTTATTAAATAAAGATGTTAAAGGCTTTGGAAGTTCGGGTTCGTGTAATGTAGATATTAATTGCGATGAGGGGAATGGTTGGCAAAAAGAAAAGCACTCGGTATGTAAGATAACCTATAACGGATGGATGTGTAGTGGGGCTTTAATTAATAATGCTAGAAACGATGGGAAGCCATATTTTTTAACAGCAAATCATTGTATCGATAGTCAAGCTGATGCTGATGCAGCAATTTTTTATTTTAATTACGAGAGTCCGGAGTGTAATGGCGAAGATGGTCCTTTAGATCAAACAGTCTCTGGTGCCAAGCTTGTTGCAACAGCGCCCGACGGAAAATTAGATTTTAGTTTGCTCGAGTTAAGTATTCCGCCGCCTCCCGAGTATAAACCATATTATTCCGGTTGGAATAGAGAAAGTAACCATGCCCTTAAAACAACATGTATTCATCATCCTAGTGGCGATGTAAAGAAAATAACTATAGATTATAATGCTCCCGAAATTGGGAATTATGGCGAAGGATATGACGAAAATTCGCACTGGTGGATAAAAGAATGGGATATTGGAACTACAGAAGGCGGGTCGTCAGGTGCTCCTTTATTTGACGAAAATCATAAAATAATTGGAGATTTAACAGGCGGAGATGCTAGTTGTTCGTACAATTATAACGATTATTTTGCAATGTTTTCTCGTTCGTGGAACGATTATTCAGCAGAGTCAAATCAATTGCAAAAATGGCTCGATCCGTATAATACAGGAATAGTTAGCCTAAAAGGGAAAGAAGCCTACGATTCTGTTCCATCGAACTTAATAGCTTTCGAAAAAAACAATTCAATAAAACTTATGTGGTTGCCTTCGTCAGATACTTTAGGATTTAAAAAGTATTTTATTTATCGCAATACAGTATTGATCGATTCTACCGTAAATATTGAGTATATCGATTTAACTTGTGAGCAAAATGTGCCATATGAATACAAAGTAGCAGCAGTGTTTAAGATTGATATTGATACTTCTTTAGCTTTTTCGAATAAAGTCTCGATCCGCTTAATGACCTCTCTGGGAATTCCATATGTTCAGAATTTCGAACTTTCTGATAGTATGCCTGAGTATTGGTATCAAACAGTTTCGAACGATACCGTATTGTGGGAATTTAGAGATGGTGGTAATATTTCTCCTTCCGGTGCATACGAAGGAAATATGAATGCATTTTTTCAGAATAATAATAATGATACTGCAATTTTAATTAGTCCGAAATTTGATTTTAATACAATCAATAATGCTTTGCTGGAATTTTATATTGCTATGCCACAGAACAATAACGATGTGCATATTTTAAATGTTTTATATAAAGAAGCTGATTCTTTGAATTGGAAATTACTTATTACTTATTCTCATGATATCCCTTTATGGGAGAAGCAAGTAATTAATTTGCCTAATTTAAGCCATCAATATCAAATAGCTTTCGAAGGAATTGGGAATAGAGGTTATGGTATTTGTCTCGACAGTATTTCTCTTGCTCAAGATTTTAATCCTATTGTTCCGGAGTTTATAGCAAATAAATCTGAAATTTGTTTGTCCGATAGTGTTCAATACGTTAGAGTGTCGGGTAGTGATGAAGATTCGTATTACTGGTATTTTGGTGAAGATGCTACTATTGTCGATACTGTGGGTATTGGACCATTTACTGTAAAATACAATAATCCCGGATTAAAACATGTAAGTTTAACGGTTAATAATACTTATACAACTTTTAAACCCGATATTGTTAGGTGTATGCCTATTCCTCCAAAGCCTTCTTTTTGTATTAATGGCGATACTTTAGAATCAACATCTGCGTATTTTTATCAGTGGTATATTAATGGTGATGAAATTAATGGAGCTACATCGAAAAATATTAAAATTACTGAGAGTGCTTATTATTCGGTTGAAACAATAAACGAATACGATTGCTCGAATATGTCGGATAGTATATATGTGTTAGTTAATGATATAGAAGATATATATTCTTGGGATGAGGGAATAAAAATATTTCCAAATCCTAATTCCGGGAGCTTTGAAATTACGACAGATAATGTTATTGATGGAAGAATCATTGTTAGTATTTTTGATATTAACGGAAGTATTGTTTTCGAAAAACAATTTGATAATATTAATCAACAACTAATAAATAGTAATATTAATCAGTCGGGAATTTATTTTGTCGAAATTCGAAATAATGAATTTGTAGTTCATGCAAAGATTATAATAAAAAAGGGGAGTAAGCAATAATGCTACTCCCCGATAAATTATAATTGTATTATTATTTAACGCTATCAATAGCTGTTTTAAGAGCTTTTTCTAACATTGAATTATCAGGTGTCTTAATTAAATCATTTTTCATCATCATATCAATAGTGCTACGAGTTTTCTTAATATCTTCGAGAGTTTTATTATACACAGTATCCCAGTCGAGATCTAAACGAGCTACTCCGTTTTTAATAGCTTCCATAGCTACGTCGGCAGCTTCATGAGCAAACATTTCTGTTTCGTCCATCTTAGGCATTATGTTATTGGCAGTAATCCCTCTTTTTTGGGCAAAATTAGCCATAGCATATGCAGCAGTTACAGCCATTTCGTCGGTTATTTTCGTTGCTCTAACAAGAAGGGCTCCTTTTAATATTCCCGGGAAACCCAATGAATTATTAACTTGGTTTGGGAAATCTCCACGACCTGTTGCAACAATATATGCCCCGGCTTCTTTGGCTGCGTATGGATAAATTTCGGGTACAGGATTTGCACAAGCAAATACAATAGGTTTTGTCCCCATTTTTTTAATCCATTCGGGTTTAATAGTATCGGGTCCCGGTTTGCTTAATGCAATAAATACATCTGCTCCGGTTAATGCTTCTTCAATATCATTTACCTTATTAGGATTTGTTTTCTCGCATATTTCCCATTTCCTGTAAAATCTTTTATCGGCTTTAATATCATCTCTATCAATACTTAAACTGCCTTTAGAATCGAACATAATAATTTTGTCGGTATTTGCCCCGGCTTTTATTATTAAACGAGCAATAGTCGAGTTTGCTGCTCCGGCACCTAAAAATACTATCTTAATATCTTTTATGTCTTTTTTTACAATACGTAAAGAATTAATTAATCCTGCAACAGTAACAGCACCTGTTCCTTGGGCATCATCGTGCCATACAGGAATGTTACACTCATCACGCAAAGTGTCTAATACTTTAAAGCAATTTGGTTGCGAAATATCTTCTAAGTTAACTGCTCCGAAACTAGGTTGTAACATTTTAACAAAATCAATAATTTTATCTGCATCATGTTCGCCTTTTTCGTTGTAACTGTCTATGCAAATTGGTACGGCATCTATCCCGCCAAGGTATTTCATAAGATAAGCTTTGCCTTCCATAACACCAAGACCTCCTGAAGGAGTACAATCTCCATCGCCTAACACTCTTGTCGAATCAGATACTACAGCTACCATATTCCCTCTGTTCGAAAGATCAAACGATGTACTATTATTGTCTCTTATAGAAGTAGATATTTTCGAAACTCCGGGAGTATAATAAACATTAAACCAGTTGAATCCATAAACTCCGGCTTTTGGTAATACTTGTATTTTTCCTCCGTAAAAACTGTGGCTTAATAGAGAGAGTTCTTTTAAAAATGTTGTTTTCGCTTTCGCTATTTGCTCTTGTGAAAAGTCATCTGGAAAAATTTCATCAAGATTTGATAATGATAAATCGATTTTAGTCATAAAGCCTCCTAATAATGTTTGTTAAGATTAAGAATAAATGTTCTTAATACAAAGTTAAGAAAATATTTTGTCTTATGCATATATATATATACCTTAGAATGCAGATATATGTATGTTTTCTAGCATGTTATAATTAAAAAGCTTCGTAGTTTTTGCTACGAAGCTTTTTAATTTAATGTGTTTTATTGAATGTTAAGATTTTATTATTCTAAATTTTTTAAATCATGCGATTTAAGTGGGTTTTTAGAAATTTCACGATACTCATTTCTATTTTTAAAAATATCACAAGCTAAATAAAGTGCTTGTCGAAACGAATCGGGTGTTGCTTTATCCATTCCTGCAAGTTCGTAAGCTGTTCCATGTCCCGGAGATGTTCTTATAATATCTAATCCTGCAGTATAATTTACTCCGCTATTAAATGCTAAAGCTTTAAATGGTGCTAATCCTTGGTCGTGGTACATTGCTAGAATTGCATCGAAAGAATTAAAATTATTACTTCCAAAAAAACCATCGGCTGAATATGGTCCTAGGGCCAAAATATTTTCGTCTTTTGCTTGATTTATTGCCGGAATTATTATGTCTTGTTCTTCTGTACCTAATAATCCATTATCGCCTGCATGAGGATTTAATCCCAATACTGCAATTTTAGGTTTTCGTATTCTAAAGTCTTGAATAAGACTTTGATTCATTATTTGTAATTTCTTAAGAATATTTTCTTTTGTAATTTCTTTAGGAACATCTTTTATTGCAACATGTCCTGCAACAACCCCAACTTTCAAATTCTCGCTTACCAGTAACATTAGTACTTCTTCAGAATTAACCGATTTGGCTAAATATTCGGTATGTCCCGGAAAATGGAAATTCTCCGATTGTATATTGTCTTTGTTTATTGGTGCTGTAACTAATACATCAATTTTGCCATCTTTTAAGTCGTTTACTGCTTTTTCTAAGGCAATGAAAGATGCTTCGCCTGCAGATTGTGTCGATTTTCCTAGCTCAACTCTGATATTATCATCAATACAATTAATAATATTTGCACGTTTAGGATTTGCTTCTTCAGGAGTTTTAATATTGTTTAAACTGAAATTGTGAATATTTAATGCTTTTCTATGATAGGCTGCTACTTTAGGCGAACCATAAACAATAGGAGTGCAAAAATCAAATATCCTATTGTCAATTAATGTTTTTATAATTACTTCGTAGCTAATGCCGTTTATATCGCCATGTGATATGCCTACTACTATTTTATTGTGTTTCATTTTAATATTATTTTGTGACTATATTTAATAGTAATAATACTTTTAAATAAATAGTAAAGTTTAATAATTACAGATAATTAAGAAACTTCTAAAACTATTATAGATAGTCTATTTTAGTGTATTTGTTATAATTATTAATCACAAAAATAGCTATTTAATCCGAATAAACTGCAAGTTTTCTTTTTGCAATATTTTAACTTATTTTTTTTAATAAATAGTTATATAATAATCTTACTCCAATTCCTGTTCCTCCTTGTGGGCGATATTTGTCGGATTTTTCGAAAAAAGCTACTCCGGCAATATCTAAATGAATCCAAGGATAATCTACAAAATGTTCGAGAAATTTACCTGCTGTAATTGCCCCGGCTTCCGTTCCTCCTACATTTTTAATGTCGGCAATATCCGATTTTAACATTTTGTTATATTCATCCCACAATGGTAATTCTATTATTCGTTCGTGAACAGAATATCCCGAATCTTTAATTAGTGCAAATTCTTTTTTAGTGGCATTTCCCATTGCAACTATGGCTTGGTTGCTTACAGTATTTGCTGCAGAGCCTGTTAAAGTAGCTAAATCAATAACTAGTTCAGGATCATATTTTTTTGCATAACAAAGAGCATCTGCTAATAGTAATCTGCCTTCGGCATCGGTATTTACTACTTCTACACTTAAACCGTTTTGCATTTTAATAATATCATCCGGAACATATGCATTGCCATCGGGACGATTGTCTGTGGCCGGAATTAGTCCTATAATATGAAGTGGTAATTTAGTTTTAGCAATTGCATACATTGTAGCAATTACTACGGCTGCTCCCGACATGTCAGATTTCATGGTTAACATATGATTGTTTGGCTTAAGACTTAAACCTCCGGTATCGTAAACAACACCTTTTCCAACTAATACAATAGGCTTTGTGTTAATAACATCTTCTGGTTTCCATTCCAAAACCGAAAATAATGGCTCGTCAATACTTCCTTGATTAACTGCAAGTAAGCCGGTCATGTTTAACGATTTTATCTTTTCTTTATCGAAATTTTCAACTGTGAAACCCGATAATTCTCCTAATGTTTTTATCTTTTTTGCTAGTTTGGCAGTATTTAAGTACGATAGTGGTTCGTTTACTAAATCGCGTGCATGATATACTGCATTTAGAATAAGTTTTTGAGAATTTAGCTTATTAGCTGTTATGTTTTTGCTTTGAATAAAAATTTCTTTTAACTGATTTTCTTTCTTAGAAAAGTCTTTAAAATATTTAATGAATTGATAATGTGAAAGAATTAATCCTTCAAGAAGAGCTTGTATGCTTTCGTAAGTTGTAGATAAATCAGAAATAAATATTTCTTTATGATTATTTAGTTTGATTTGATTGTAAATGTCACTTGCATTATTTCTAATGTTTTCTAAGCGTTTGTTTATATTGTCAATATTATCGATAACACATATATACGACCATTTAAAGTATGAGTTAATAGATATAATTTTTTTGCCATTATCTATTTCTTGTTTTAAATATTTTTTTTCTGCCGGAGAAAAAGCAAAGTCGTTAAGCTTATTTTCTTTATTAATAAGATATATTGTAGAGTTGTCGGGAGTTATTCTTGCGGTTTTTGAGATATTTAATTTCATGATAATTTAATTTAAGTTTTATGTAAAATTACAAAATGAATTTATGTGAAATTGATTTATGCTAAAAATAATTGTGAATTTTCATATATCAATTTAACTGGTTCGCTTTATTTTCTGATGAATTAATATCTTTGTATAATTAATAGAATGAAATTTTTAACGATAACTCTAAATACGTAATAATAATAGCAATTAAAATTACAAAAAATAAACTTATTTAATGGAAGATATAAATCGTTTATATAAGAAGGCTGAAAATCTAGAGTTTTTAAATTTCGAAGAGGGTTTAAGTTTGTACAAAAACGCTTCTTTATCGGAATTAATATTTTTAGCTAATAAATTAAGATATAAGCATGTGCCGAATAATAAAGTTACATGGCAAATAGATAGAAATGTAAATATTACAAATGTTTGTATTTCGCAGTGTAAATTTTGCAATTTTTACAGAAGTCCGAAAAGTTCAAAAGCTTATATAACATCATTACCTGAATATAAAGATAAAATTGATGAATTGATTAAGCTTGGAGGTGACCAGTTACTTTTACAAGGAGGATTGCATCCTAAATTAGGATTAGATTTTTATAAGGAGCTTTTTAGCGAATTAAAAAAGATGTATCCAAAAGTAAAATTGCATGCCCTTGGTCCACCGGAAATTGTTCATATTGCAGCAATTGAAGGCGTTTCGTATTCTGTTGTGCTTAAAGAATTAGTAAAATCGGGCTTAGATAGTTTGCCCGGTGCCGGAGCCGAAATATTGTCAGACCGTGTTCGAAAAATAATTTCGCCGGCAAAAGCTAGTTCAAAACAGTGGCTTGATGTGATGATAGAAGCTCATAAACTTAATATCCCTACCTCGGCTACTATGATGTTTGCACATATAGAAACAATAGAAGAAAGAATACAGCATTTAATATCTATTAGAGAAGTGCAATCTGCCAAGCCTGATTCATCCTGTGGGTTTGTGGCATTTATTCCGTGGCCATTCATGTCTGAGGGCACAGTCTTAGGAAAAACAAATAAATTTATTAGGCAATCAACATCCGAAGAGTATATTCGCTTAATAGCAATAAGTAGAATTATGTTAGCTAATATCAAGAATATTCAAGCATCGTGGTTGACTGTTGGGAAAGATATTGCACAAGTTTGTTTACATGCAGGGGCAAACGATTTTGGCTCTATTATGATTGAAGAAAATGTTGTTTCGGCTGCCGGAGCAGATTATAAATTCGATGCCAATGGAATTCAGAAAGCAATTAAAGAGGCAGGTTTTACTCCGCAGCTTAGAAATCAAAAATATGAGTATCGTAATTACCAAG
>CAZDCZ010000093.1:0-10928 GCA_964504155.1 uncultured Bacteroidales bacterium
AAAGATGCATTTGTTTCAGCAAGAAATATAAAACCACAATATGTTATATCATAGCTTAATTATTTAATTACGAATTTAAATTGCTTAATCGTAAAATATAGTTCTGTTATAAAAGTTTGCAAAGATCTAATTTTACTTTACTAATTTTACTTTTTCACTTCAGTTTTTACTAAATTTCTTTCACTTCAAATTTATTAATCAGAAAACATATTTATTTTTTTAATATTTTTTTTGAATCATCGCAAACGTTTTAAATAATATTTTGCAGACTATTTCCCAATTTACAACTTTTTGAAACACCTAAATATTAAACCAATACATAGCATTTCTTGATTTTTTTTCATAAATTTGGGATACTTTTTAGAACATTTCAACTATTAATTATACTCAAAATATATGGATAAGAAACCTAAATTAAGTTTTTGGCAGATCTGGAATATGAGTTTCGGATTTTTAGGAATTCAATTTGGATTTGCACTACAAAACGCAAACGTCAGCAGAATATTCGAAACCTTAGGCGCTAAAATCGACGACATACCAATTCTTTGGATTGCAGCACCTGTAACCGGACTTATTATTCAACCCATAATTGGGAATCTAAGCGACAATACTTGGACACGATTGGGACGACGACGACCATTCTTTTTAATCGGCTCTATTCTCGCCACTACTGCATTATTTATTATGCCCAACTCTCCAAGTCTATGGATTGCTGTTGGAATGCTCTGGATAATGGATGCATCAATTAATATTTCGATGGAACCTTTTAGAGCTTTTGTTGGTGATATGCTGCCGGCAGAACAAAGAACCATAGGTTTTAGTATGCAAAGTTTTTTTATTGGTACAGGCGCAATAGTTGCGTCGTTCTTACCTTATGTTCTTGCAAATTGGTTTAATATTCCGAATACTGCAATTGAAGGAGAAATTCCTCTTTCGGTTAAATATTCTTTTTATATTGGCGGCAGTGTTTTTATTTTAGCTGTATTATGGACAGTAATATCTAGCAAAGAATATTCTCCTGCTCAACTTAAAAAATTCAACAACTTAGAAGAAACTGATTCAAAAACAAATAAAGAACAAACAAATTACACTAAAATTAGCTCTGAATATAAACTCGGATATTCGCTTTTTAGTATAGGCTTATTATTTTCGATAATATTATTATATCTAGATCTTCATAAGGAATTGTACATTCTTTCTATTGGTACTGGAGTATTTGGATTATTAGAACTTCTTACTGCATTTTTAAAGAAAAAGAAAAAAACAAAAAACGGACTTGTATCTATTATAACAGATTTTAATCATATGCCAAAAACAATGAAACAACTTGCTTTTGTACAATTCTTTTCGTGGTTTGCATTATTTGCAATGTGGATATACACAACAGCAGGAGTTACAACTCATATTTATGGCACATCAGACACAACATCTGAATTATACAACGATGGAGCTAATTGGGTAGGTGTATGCTTTGGAATTTATAATGGTTTTGCTGCCATTTTTGCTTTTCTACTAATATACTTAGCTAAAATTACAAATAGAAAAGTAACTCATTCAATATCACTTATTATTGGTGGATTAAGTCTTATTTCTATATATTTTATTCCAAACCCTCAATTACTTATTTTACCTTTTGTTGGAATCGGACTTGCATGGGCTAGTATTTTAGCTATGCCATATGCTATTCTTACAGGTGCATTGCCGACAAATAAAATGGGTGTTTACATGGGAATATTCAATTTCTTTATTGTTATACCTCAAATTTTAGCTGCAAGTATTTTAGGATTTATTATAAAAGACATTTTTAACGGACAAGCTATTTATGCTCTTATATTAGGAGGAATTTCAATGTTGATCGCATCGGCACTTGTTATTTTTGTAAAAGACGAAGATTAATACTAAAATTAAAAATATGATAGAAGCATGCATTTTCGATCTCGACGGTGTTATTGTCGACACTGCTATTTTTCATTATAAAGCATGGAAAAGACTATGTAACGAATTGGGCTTTGATTTATCGGAAAAAGATAACGAACAGCTAAAAGGAATTAGTAGAATGGAATCGCTTGATATTATACTTTCTATGGGAAACATGAAACTTAGTAAGGAAGAAAAACTATCGTATGCCACAAAAAAAAATGAATGGTATCGTGAATATATTCTTGAACTAAAACCAAAGGATATTCTTCCCGGGGCAAAGGATTTTTTAGAACTATTAAAAAAAGAAAATATCAAAATTGGACTTGGTTCTGCAAGTAAAAATGCCCTAACAATACTACAACTTTTGGAAATAGAACATTTTTTCGATGCCATAATCGATGGAACAAAAGTAAGCAAATCGAAACCCGACCCTGAGGTTTTTGCAAAAGGGGGAATCGAACTTAATACAAAACCTAAAAACTGTCTTGTATTTGAAGATGCTATTGCCGGAGTGCAAGCAGCACTAAACGCCGGCATGCATTGTATTGGAATAGGATCGAAAGAAGTTCTTTCAAATGCTCCATTAGTTATTCCGGGTTTTGAAAATATTGACATATCAATATTAAATAATTTTTAACCAAAAAGACCTATTAATTTATCAACTTTATGAATAAATACTTAAAACACGACGATTGGTGCATTATAGAAGAAGGATTCAAACCCGAAAATCATAAATCATCCGAGAGTATTTTCAGTATTGGAAACGGGAAATTAGGTCAACGAGCTAATTTTGAAGAACAATATAGTGGCGACAGTCTGCAAGGAAATTATATTGCAGGAATATACTACCCCGACAAAACAAAAGTAGGTTGGTGGAAAAACGGATATCCCGAATATTTTGCAAAAGTACTAAACGCCCCAAATTGGCTAGGAATTAATATTAAAATAAATAACTCTGAACTTGATCTTGCAAAATGCAAAAACGTAAGTAATTTTAAAAGAGTATTAAATATGCGTGAAGGCTATTTAGAGAGAACTTTTACTGCCGAACTAAAAAACGGAAATAAAGTTAATGTTAGAGCAAAACGTTTCTTAAGTATAGCTAACGATGAATTAGGAGCAATAAAATATGAAATATCTCCTGTAAATTTTAACGGAAAAATTTCTATATCTCCATATATTAATGCCGATGTTATTAATGAAGATTCAAATTATAACGAAAAATTTTGGATAGAAACAAATCAAGGAAGCAAACCCGGCAAAGCACATATTACAACAAAAACAAAAAAATTAGATTTTGAAGTTTGTACTAGTATGCGTTACATTATAGAAAAAAATAAAAACCAAATAGAAAATTTTACTTCTGAAGAAAAACATTCTAAATTTATTTCTCAAACTATAGAAATAAATGCACGACCAAACGATATTATAACATGTTATAAATATGCTTCGATAACAACATCAGAGAATTATAACAAACAATTATTATCGGATAAAGCATATAAAGTTTTAGAATATGCATCAAAAAAAGGCTTCGACAATCTTCTTGCTGAACATTCAGAAGCTTGGAAAAACAAATGGAAAGACTGTGATATTATTATTAAAGGCGATAAAGAAGCTCAACAAGGTATTCGCTTTAATATTTTTCAATTAGACCAAACTTACACAGGAAAAGACGAGAGACTAAATATTGGACCAAAAGGTTTTACAGGAGAAAAATATGGCGGCAGTACTTATTGGGATACCGAAGCATATTGCATACCATTCTATTTAAGCACATCGGAACCATATGTTGCAAAAAATTTATTACTATACAGATATAAGCAATTATCGAAAGCTATAGAAAATGCTGAAAAACTAGGATTTAAAAATGGCGCAGCTCTTTATCCTATGGTAACAATGAATGGAGAAGAATGCCATAACGAATGGGAAATAACTTTCGAAGAAATTCACCGTAATGGAGCAATAGCATATGCAATATATAATTACACTGAATATACCGGTGATAACAATTACGTCCACGAATATGGTATTGAAGTATTAATAGCTATCGCAAGATTCTGGAGCCAAAGATTTAACTTCTCCGAAACCAAACAAAAATATGTAATGTTAGGTGTTACCGGACCTAACGAATACGAAAATAATGTCAATAATAACTGGTACACTAATTACCTTGCTAAATGGTGTTTGTCTTATGCTATTCAAATTATAGAAGAAACTAAAATAGCAAATCAAGATAATTACAATAGAATAATAGATAAAGTAAATTTATTAGACGAAGAAATACCTTTTTGGAATACTATTATTAACAATATCTATTTCCCGGAAGACACAGAAAAAAACATTTTCTTACAACAAGATAATTTCCTTGATAAAGAAATAATACCTGTTAATTTGTTAAATTCATCGGAAAGACCAATAAATCAGAATTGGTCGTGGGATCGCATTCTGCGTTCTTGTTACATTAAACAAGCTGATGTTTTGCAAGGTTTATATTTCTTCGAAAAAGATTTTAATACTGACACTATAAAGAGCAATTTCGATTTTTACGAACCATTAACTGTTCACGAATCATCATTGTCGCCTTGCATTCATTCAATTTTAGCATCGAAACTTAATTACCACGATACTGCCTACGAACTATACCTAAGAACTGCTCGTTTAGACCTCGACGATTATAATAACGAAGTTGCCGAAGGATGTCATATTACAAGTATGGCCGGTACATGGATGTCGTTTGTTCAAGGTTTTGGGGGAATGCGAATTAAAGATAAAAATTTGCATTTTTCACCTTACATCCCCGATAAATGGGAGTCGTATTCATTTAATGTAAAATATCAAGGACATCATATTACTCTTCAGGTACTTAAAAATGAAATTAATATATCTAATTACGCCGATAAAGAACTTGAACTATACATTTTCGATAAAAAATATACTGTATTAGAAAATAATTCTATTTCAATAGAAATAAATAATTAATATTATGAATCAACAATCTATCACAAAAAGTGGTATAAAAAAGTTTTCTGAATCTGACAATAATAAACATCTACTAATCGGATTCGATGGCTTTATAGATGAAATAATTCACGTTGTTGACAAAAGAATAGATTCTGATAAATACAACAGAATAGATAATATTAATGATTTTTCTTCACGTATTGCTCAATATGCAGGATTAAGCGGAAATATTGAATTAGTTCCTGTACAGAGAAAAATTGGAGGTAATGGACCTATTTTAGCTAATGCCTTACTTAACCAAGGCTACAACATTTCGTTTATTGGGGCATTAGGTGTAGATCCTATTCATAGAATTTTCTTCGATTTTGCATCGAAATGTAAAAATGTTATATCGCTAACAGAACCAGGACGGACCGATGCACTTGAATTTAACGATGGTAAAATTATGCTTGGCAAGATGAATAATCTTGTTGATGTTAATTGGGATAATTTAATCACTAAATTTCCATTAACAAAATTAACAAAATTGGTTGAATCAGTTGATTTAATTGCATTTACAAACTGGACAATGCTACCCAAAATGAATAGTATAATTGCCGGTTTTAATGATATTCTTGACAAAATCGATAATAAACCAAAAATTTTTATCGATCTTGCAGATCCTCAAAAGCGAAGCAATGCTGAAATTCTTGGTATTTTAAACATTCTAACAAATTTAAAATCGGAAACAACACTAGGATTAAACGAAAATGAGTCGGTAATAATATCAAATGTCCTAGATATTTATGAAGACGATATTATAAAACGAGCAATTAAAATACGAAAGAAATTAAATATACATATGTTGGTAATTCATCCAACAAAAGGAGCTGCCGTTTCATCAGACACCGAAGATGCATGGATTTCTGGACCTTATACTGAATCTCCAAAAATAACAACTGGAGCAGGGGACAACTTTAACTCCGGATTTTGTAATGGTTGGCTTAATGGTCTTACTCCTTCCGAATCGCTGGTAATTGGTGTTTACACTTCGGGATTTTATGTTAGAAATACTGTATCACCAAACAAATCGGAACTTATCAATTTTGTAAAAGCTAATATTTAATTAACTACTCTATTTTTATCGAAATGAAATACAACAAATCTATAATATCTCTTTTTATTCTTCTTGTTTTAGTTAGTTTTTCTTTAAAACCAGCATATTCTCAAATATTAAAAATTGAGCCTCAGTTTTGGTGGACCGGAATGAAAAATACAAATCTCCAACTTTTAATTTATGGGAAGAATATTTCTAATCTAAATCCCAAAATTTCTAATTCAGACATTTCAATAAAATCTGTAATCAAAGTAAAAAACCCAAATTATCTATTTATAAATCTTACTATAAATAAAACTACAACTCCCGAAACTTACAGAATTGAATTTTATAATAACAACATATTAGTTCAAACTATCGAATACGAACTAAAAAAAAGAAATACTAGTAATAATATCCATAAAGGATTTAATCAAACGGATGTAATATACCTTTTAATGCCCGATAGATTTGCAAACGGAGACACATCGAACGATAATGTTAAAAGTATGTTTGAGAAATCTAACCGTTCTAATCCTAACGGAAGACATGGAGGCGACATTAAAGGAATTAGTGAACATATTGATTACTTAAAAGAATTAGGCGTAACAACACTTTGGATAAATCCTCTTCTCGAAAATAATATGGATGCTTATTCTTATCACGGATATGCAATAACCGATTTTTACAATATCGATAAACGCTTTGGAACAAATAAAGATTATGTGAATCTGGTAAACAAATGCCACACAAATAATTTAAAAGTTATAATGGATGTTGTTTTAAACCATTGTGGCAGTAATCATTATTGGATAAAAGACTTACCTATGGATAATTGGATACATCAATTTCCGGAATATACAAACTCGAATTTTCGAGGTTCATCTATTATGGATCCATATGCATCGGACTTCGACAAAAATTTAATGACAAAAGGATGGTTCGATAAAACTATGCCCGACTTAAACCAAAACAACGATTTGCTATTAACATATTTAATTCAAAACACAATATGGTGGATAGAATTTGCCGAACTCGACGGCATTCGACTCGACACTCAACCATATTCGTCGAAAGAGAGTGTTGCAAAATGGGCAAAAAGTATAATCTTAGAATATCCAAATATTAATATTGTTGGCGAAACATGGCTTCAAAAAATTTCTCATACTGCTTATTGGCAAAAGAATAACGACAAAAATAAATATAATTCAAATATCCCATCGATTACCGATTTCCCTTTATATTATTCTATAAACAATTCGCTAAACGAAAAACAAACATGGACAGAAGGAATCTCGCGTTTATATTATTCATTATCGCAAGATTATTTATATAATAATCCGGAAAAGAATCTTGCCTTTCTCGATAATCACGACCTCACAAGATTTTTCTCTTCGGTACACGAAGACATCGGAAAATTCAAATTAGGAATAACTTTCTTACTTACTACCAATAGAATACCTATGATTTATTATGGTACAGAAATACTAATGACAGGATTCGAACACGATGGACATGGAAATATTAGAAAAGATTTTCCGGGCGGTTGGGCAAACGATAAAACAAACGGATTTACCGGAGCAGGACTAAATAAAAGTCAAATTAAAACATTTAACTTCACTAAAAAACTACTGAATTGGAGAAAAAATTGCGAAACAATTCATTATGGTAAATTAAAACATTTTGTTCCCGAAAACGAAGTATATGTATATTTCCGATACGACAATAATAATACATATATGGTAATTCTTAATAATGATTCGGAAAATAATAAAACATTAGAAACGTCGAAATATTCCGAAATAATTAAATCGAATACAAAAGCCTTAAATATAATTACAGGAGAATTTTTAAATGACATCTCGAAAATAAAAATACCTGCAAATACTCCTTTAATATTAAAATTAGAAAATTAATACTTTATAAATTATAAAAAATAATTATTCACAAATACAAACACAAGAACATGAAACGGATTTTAATTATTTTAGCTATTATTACAATTTTTCTGGGATGTAAAAACGAAGAAAACACAAAAAAATCTACTATTTTCGGATTAGCAACACCAATAGTTTTAAACACCGATTCGACAACAATAAACTTTAAAGGATATATTCGCAATCCAAATTTAATAGATTCGATAGCTTTGCCGGATTATTTTTCTTACACATTGAATAAAAAAAATAACACACTTACAATAATTAACAAAACTAACAGTTTTCCAAAATTATCAAAACTTAAACTATTTATCGAAAACTCGGAATACACAATTATACTAAAGAAAAATCGCAAATTGATTTATAATTATGTTTTCGATTCAAAAAATAAACATTATAACAAAGTTCAACTTGCCGGAACATTTAACAACTGGACTCCTTCGAAAACCAATCTCAAATTTGTTAACGGAAAATGGGAGACTAAATTAACATTAAATCCAGGGAAATACCATTATCAAATTGTTGTTGATAACAATTGGATATTAGATCCAAATAACAATATTAAAGAAGATAACAATATTGGAGGATTTAATTCTGTACTTATTTTAGAAGAAAAAAAAGATAATTTCCCGAAACTATCTTTACAAAATCACACAAATAAAATAATAGAACTAAAAACTACCGATACTACGGCTAAAATTATTGCACTATGGCAAAACAAAGAAATATCTGTAAAGCAAAACAATAATATACTACAAATTACTATCCCATCTGATGCAAAAGAACTCGACAGATCGTACATAAGAGTATTGGCATATAATTCAGATGGAATTTCAAACAACATATTAATCCCATTACAAAATAATAAAATAATTGAGTCGACAAGTCAGCTAAAACGAACCGACAAAGAAGCAATGATTCTATATTTTATGATGGTTGATAGATTTAATAATGGAAACAAAAATAATGACGCTCCTATAAACGATCCCCAAATTGATAAAAAAGCAAACTATTGGGGTGGCGATTTAAAAGGAATAACAAATAAAATAGAAAGTGGATATTTCTCAAAATTAGGAATAAATACTATATGGTTATCACCAATCAATCAAAATCCACAAATAGGATATGTTGAATATCCTGCTCCACATAGAAAATATTCGGGCTATCATGGATACTGGCCTATAACACTAACAACAATAGATAATAGATTTGGAACACCAACCGAATTACACGAATTAGTAAATCTAGCGCATAAAAATAATATAAATGTAATACTCGATTTCGTTTCAAACCATGTTCATAAAGAGAATCCTTTATACAAGAATCATCCCGACTGGGCAACAAATTTAATATTACCCGATGGCAGTAAAAATATTCGTATATGGGACGAACAACGTTTAACAACATGGTTCGACACTTTCCTTCCGACTTTAGATTTCTCGAAAAAAATTGTTGTCGAAACAATTTCAGACTCTGCATTGTTCTGGATTAAAAAATATAATTTAGACGGTTTCAGACACGATGCCACTAAGCATATACCAGAAATTTATTGGAAAACATTAACACGAAAACTTCGCGATAGTCTTGAAAATGAAAATATTTTCCAAATCGGAGAAACATTCGGAAGTCGCGAGTTAATAGGTAGTTATGTAAACTCAGAAGAATTAGACGGACAATTCGATTTTAATCTGTATTTCGATGCTCGTTCTGTTTTTGTAAATGATAACGAATCGTTTATAAAACTTAAAAATTCGCTAGAAGAAAGTTTCGATTACTATGGTTATCATTCATTAATGGGGAATATTACAGGCAATCACGATATCCCTAGATTTATTTCATTTGCCAGTAAAGCATTATCTTTCGACGAAGATGCAAAAGAAGCAGGTTGGACAAGAGATATTGAAGTAATAGATACAATAGGATATTATAAACTCTCATCGCTAACAGCATTTATTATGACAATTCCCGGGATACCGGTTATTTATTATGGCGACGAATTAGGTATGCCGGGAGCCGGAGACCCCGACAATAGAAGACCAATGAAATTTTCAGGACTATCGGAACAAGAATCAAAATTAAAAGCAAAAACAGAAAAACTTATAAATCTCAGAAAATCGAATATGTCTTTAATATATGGGAATACAGAGTTCCTACGAGCCGATAAAGATATTTTAGTTTATTCGCGAACATACTTTAACAACAAAACTATTGTTGCATTTAATAAAAGTAAGAATATACAAACAGTAAAATTACCAATACCTGAAAATTACGATATTAACACATTAAAATCGAATTTTAATTCGGATATTGAGATCTCTGATAATGAGATCATTATTACTCTTAAGCCATATTCATACGAGATATTGAATAACTAATGGAATAATAATTATTATTTATTTGAATAAGAACAAATTACAATTGACTAAATTTATTGTCTGATGTTTGTCTTTTACTTAAGCAGATGTCTCGACTACGCTCGATATGACAATTAAAAACAAGTAAAAAAACTCTTTAAAAAAGAAGCTGAATTAAAATTAATTCAGCTTCTTTTTTTTAATTATATACCTAACAATTAATCTCCAAAATTAATACCTAACCCTCTAGCAGTTTTCATTAATGCAGTATCGAGAGTTACAGCATTAGGTCGGCTTATAGCCTCTTCAAAAGGCACTGATGTAATATATGGATGTTGATACGAAACCATCTCTCCATATTTTTCTTCTAACACCATTTCAAAAGCTCTAACACCAAACTGAGAAGCAAGAACTCTATCGTAAGCAATAGGCACTCCCCCTCTTTGGATATGTCCTAACACAGTTTTTCTAATATCGTGTTCACATCCTGCAGCTTCCAATTGTTCAACTAGATGCGATGCAGCTCCTTCAAATCTTTTATTTTTATATCCTATTTCTGTTGACTCAACTATCGAAGCCTTTTGACCTTTGGCTTTAGCTCCTTCTGAGATTACAATAATAATAAAACCTCTATCTTTAACGAATCGTGATTCTATCTTTTCTATCACCTTATTAATA